>CAZBKP010000128.1:0-5652 GCA_964492525.1 uncultured Cardiobacteriales bacterium | reverse complement strand
TGAACAGAAAAATCGTCTTGTGCGGACAAAAGTGACCGATGAAGAGATTGCCGATGTAGTCTCTAAATGGACGGGCATTCCTGTATCACGTATGCTTGAAGGCGAGCGTGAAAAGTTACTTCGTATGGAAGAGTTCTTAGGTAAACAAGTGATTGGGCAAAAAGAGGCGATTGCTGCCGTATCCGATGCAGTTCGTCGTTCTCGTGCGGGCTTATCTGATCCGAATCGCCCGATTGGTTCCTTCCTATTTTTAGGGCCAACAGGCGTGGGTAAAACTGAACTCACGAAAGCATTAGCGAATTTCTTGTTTGACTCTGAATCCGCAATGATTCGTATCGATATGTCTGAGTTCATGGAGAAACACTCGGTTGCCCGTTTAATTGGTGCGCCTCCTGGATATGTGGGCTATGAAGAAGGTGGATATCTTACCGAAGCGATTCGTAGACGACCATATTCTGTGATTTTGCTCGATGAGGTTGAAAAAGCACATCCTGATGTCTTTAATATCTTGTTACAAGTATTGGATGATGGCCGTTTGACAGATGGACAAGGTCGTACAGTTGACTTCAAGAATACGGTGATTGTAATGACGTCAAACTTAGGTTCTGATGTGATTCAAGATCAAACGCGTGCGCTTTCGAATTTAGCAGAGAAAGACCAATACGAAGCAATCAAAGAGTCTGTTATGGCAGTAGTGGGCAATCACTTTAGACCTGAGTTCATCAACCGTATTGATGATATTGTTGTGTTCCATCCGCTCTCTAAAGAGAATATTCGTGCGATTGCAAAACTCCAAGTGGATCGTGTGATTAAGCGTTTAGATGCACAGGATATTCACTTAGAAGTGACTGATGGCGCGTTAGATCAGTTAGGTGAAGTGGGCTATGACCCAATCTTTGGTGCACGTCCATTGAAACGTGCGATTCAAATTCATTTAGAGAATCCGCTTGCAAAAGCATTTTTGAATGGTGAATTTAAACCTAAAGATCACGTTTTGATACAAGATGATTTAACGTTTCATGTGAAACATTTAGATTAATCTCTAAATTAATCAAAAAGCACTGTATAGAAATATACGGTGCTTTTTACTGAATGTTATCTTGTCACACTATTATCACATTCTTGTCATAATTCATTGATACTTTGACTGTACTTTATTAAAAATCGTACAGGGAAAATCGATGAAACAGTGCTTAAAAAGTCGAAGTAAATTTTTTATCTCTATCGTTATTTTATGTCAAGGATTCTTATCTGCTCAGACAATAGATGATCAGATAACACAGAGTCAGGCATCTATAAATGCAAATCGACAAGATTGGTTTAATAATCTTCACGACAATATCATCACGAAAGCACCTGAAAAAGGCTCGCAAACAGCAGAGTGGGATCGAGAAGTTAGTAATCAGTATCAATCTATAACAGGAGATCGCCTTGCACTTGCAAATGCAGATAAATCCCAAGATGCCTCGTACCTATATTACACTTTTACGGATAATTTATTAGGTACCACTATTTCGAGAAGTTTGGATCTTAGACAAGATTACTATTTTTACTATTTAGAATCTTTATACAAGCAAGCGACTTATGCGTGGGATGATCAAAAAAACAAAAGTAGATCCATCGATTTTATTTTAAAAGATCGTTTTAAACGAGGGCGCCCTTATCAGGTTTTAGATGCAAACGGTAATTATCTGAATAATTACGAAACCATTACAGGATCATCCTTCCCAAGCGGGCATACATGGAATGGATTTAGACAGGCAGTCACATTAGCGATTCTATTCCCAGAAAAAGGTGGCGAAATTTTTGCTAGAGCCATCGAGTATGGAGAAAGCCGCGTCATCGTAGGAGCCCACTTTGGTACAGATACAATTGCATCACGAGTAGGTAATTACCATACTATGGCACAGCTACTTGCAGATGATGATATTGCAAAGACTTTTGTCAATCTTGCTAGAGAAACGCGTGCAGAGATTGCCTATGAATGCAATATGGATGTAAGAAGCTGCCTTGAGCAAAATTCACAATCTTTGGTTTTGGATCCAAATAGTAACGCAGGTTATTACAATAAGAAAGATCCAGCGGAGGCTCCTCGAGTAACCCCTGATGAAATTCCTGATTTAGCAGCTTATTTATTGCGTTTGAGATTCCCTTATCTAACAAATGATCAATGGAAGGGCATTCTCGCAAGTACAGCTTACCCAAGTAACTCTCTCGCTGGTTGGAATATTGTGGATGGCGATCCAGATACTTATTGGGGATTAATTAATCTTCCTGATGCGTATAATGGCCCAAGTTATTTTTATAATGATTTTATTGTCAATCAAGATAGCTCAAAGAGTGAGTATGATATTTCAGGTTTCTCATCTTGGGACACTTGGAAAAATAATATCAGTGGTAATGGGCGACTCATTAAAATGGGGGATGGTACATTAAACCTCTCAGGGAATAATGATTTCGCAGGTGTTGATGTAAATGATGGTCATTTAATCATTTCAGGTACTAGCCAATTTCAGAATGAAAGTACAGTAAACAGTAATGGCGTATTGATGATCACAGGAGCGCTTAACTCTGACATCAAAGTAAATGGGGGTATTTTAGACTTTATTAATGGTAGCTCAAACGCAACGGTGACTGTAGATCAAAAAGGGCGCATCATCGGAAATGGTACGGTTGGTTCCCTTCATATTAAAGAGGGAGGTATAATTGCACCAGGGCATTCTATGGGACAAATTACAGTTACGAATAATTTACAATTTGATCGTGGCTCACAGTACCAAGTAGAAATTTCTTATGACAATCGAAATGACTTTATACTAAATCAAGGAAATACAACCATCAATGGAGGCATTGTAACGGTTTCTCTTGAAAATAAGAACAATATTCTCACTCAATATGAAGTGAATTCTCTTCTGGGTAAAAAGTATCATATTATTCATACCGCAGGTCAAATGGTCGGACAATTTGATGCAGCCGTCCCAAATTATCTCTTTATTGGTGCAATGCTAGAATATACAACAAATGATGTAATTTTAAATATTGGTAGAAATAACACTGCATTTGCATCAGCAGCATCCACATTTAATGAGGTATCTATTGCAAATGCACTCGAATTTCTTCCAATTGGAAATCCGATATATGAAACATTCCTCGAAATGGATAATATTTATCAAGCAAAAGCGGCATTTAATGCCTTGTCAGGACAAATCCATGCAGATGTTATGGCAACACAAATTGATGCATCTAGAAATCTAAGAGAACTTATCGGAAGACGATCCACTATGTTATCTGACAAAAATAATGCTTGGGTAGAAATTATGGGGAATTGGGATCATGTATCAAGTGATGGAAATGCCTATAAATATAACTCAACCAATTATGGAATCTATCTAGGTGCAGATGCACTCATTGTAGACAGTGGATTTAGATTTGGTATTGCAGGAGGATATACATATACATCATTATCAGGACACAATTCAGATGCAAAAAGCGATAACTTTCATCTAGCGTTATATGCGAGCAAAACATTTGATGATTTTAGATTTAGCTTGGGGGCTGCTAATACATGGCATAAAATTGATACGACAAGAACAGTTTCATATGGTCGTCAGTACGATAAAAACAAAGCGAAATATAACGCAACAACACAACAAATTTTTACTGAATTCTCTTATCTTAAAACCTTTGATCAAATTCAGTTAGAACCATTTGTGAATATCGCATATGTCTATTATAAGAATGATCATATCAATGAAGATGGAGGAGCAGCTGCTTTAAATGCCAGAAAACAACATCTTGGCACTGCATTATCTGTTGTAGGATTAAGGGCCTCAAAAGATTTCCAGTGGGGAGATTATCAATCTGCATTATCTGGAGAAATCGGTTGGCAACATCAATTTAGTGGCGTTAACAGAGAACTTGATTTAAATTTCCGTGGAGGAAGCGTACCATTCGCATCTCGCTCAGTTTCTGCAGCTAAAAACAGCATGAATTTGAAATTAAATATGGATTTTTCCCTAAAAGAAAATGCGACATTATCTGTAGGATATGATGGAAGTTTTGCAAAACGACATAAAAATAATTCTGTAACCGCAAATTTTACTTATAAATTTTAATTAATTTTTTAATTTAAATAAAAGGTCATCTATACAGGTGACCTTTTCTATTTAATCTCTTTTAAAACATATAGATATTCTAAATAAAATAATAACCATTAAAAATACTTGCAATACTATCGAACATTATGTTAAAAAGTCAGATATTACAAATCATGTTAAAGAGGTTAAATATTTATGAACAAAAAAATACATATCGATCTATTTGATAATAATAGATTCAATTGCGGGCAATTTCCGATTTACTTTTATTTATATATTTGGGAAATATTAGAAAAAAGAGGCATCATCAAAGAAGAGACGGATGCGGATAAAATTGACAGTTTTTTATATGCGTGCGTTATCGTAGATTTATATAGAAAATTTGAAACAATACATAATCAAGAAAATTGGGATATCGAAGATGGGTTAACCTACCCAAACGATCCGATTTATAGCTATAACAATTTATGCGAACGATTAGAAATTGATCCCATCTCTATTGATGAATACTGTACACAAGATGAGTTATTAGAGTTTTCCCAAAAAGATATAGAATGTATCCTTAAAGAAAATCAACCCTCCTTTGCCGAGTTATTCGTAACTGATATACGACATAGATATCGTTCAAGGCTATTTAATACGCTAAAGGAAGCGTTATCTGCTAGTGAACTATTTGCTGCAATGGCAAATGCCTCCTCTAATGATTATTATGAAAATATTTTATATTCCGAGCATTGTGATAATTATGATGAAAGTGATGATGAGTATGAGTTTTTTTCCATTAACTCATTAGATGATTTCAAACAAAGCATAGATCGCCATAAGCAAAATATTTTGAATGACTTTGAAGTTGATAAGATTAGAGCTTTTGAATGGCTTGTTTCGATATATTAAAATACTTTAAATAGTGTTCTCATTCCCTATTCCTCCAAAGATAAATTAGAGCAAAACTATTGTTTCATGTGAAACAATAGTTTTTCATGTTATATTTGAAGTAGGATATTCTTCAAATATAAATGTATTGGATTATAACTTATGTATAAAAAGGCTACTCTCATCGTAATATCATCCTTTTCTTTCCTATTAGGATGGTACTTTTTATATCAGTCTATGCAAATTATTACAAAACTTAATGGCAATCAGTTTAGTGATTTATCAATTATATATATAATATCTTTAGTAATATCTGGAGTAGTATGCCTATCAATCCCCTTATTCCCTCTGAGGAAGAAAAAACTAAAAAAACAAAAATTATCTTTAATGCGCATTGTTCTTGCTTGTTTTATTTTTAGCCTTGCCATTTTTTATTTACTTATGACGCTTATATTCGCTATTTTCCCTTTGATTATTGCCATTATCCAAATGGAATTTTTTATATTTTTAGATTCTCTTTCTTTTATCATAACAACTACTGTGGCTTTTTATACTTCTTATTCTTTAATTGCAAGAGCAAAGCTAGAATGATGGGAACTGATAGAGTTTGAATGTATTATTTTAATATTGAAAAATAAATACTAATTATCACTAATAAATTCAACAGTATATTCACGGCCTT
>CAZBKP010000127.1:0-5663 GCA_964492525.1 uncultured Cardiobacteriales bacterium | reverse complement strand
TTTAATTGCGTCAGAACCTACTAAAAATAGCTCGAGTGCTGCAAATAAGCTTGTTAAGTTCGCATCCATAATTGTTGCAAATGCACGAGAGAAACCATCGTTAATCGCATTTTGTGGGCTAAGACCTTTTCTAAGGTCTTCCCTTATCCGTTCATTAATCAATACGTTGGCATCGACTGCCATTCCTAGTGATAAAACGATACCTGCAATTCCAGGAAGTGTTAACGTTGCTTGTAATAGGGATAAACATGCAATCACGAGTATAAAGTTCGCAAATAGAGCAATATTTGCAATTAATCCAAATGCATAATAGCGGATAAGCATAAAGAGCATTACAGCCCCTAAACCATAAACTGCAGCTTTCATCCCTTTATCAATATTATCCTTACCCGCACTTGGTCCAACTGTTCTTTCTTCAATTATTTGAATCGGAGCTGCAAGTGCACCTGAACGAAGTGTAATAGCAAGTTTATTTGCTTCCTCTAAGTTTGATAAGCCTGTGATAACAAAGTTTTTAAAGAGTTGTGATTGGATTGTTGCTACATTGGCGACTTCTTCTGTAACAACGTTTTGTCTTACTTCTTTTCCATCCACAAGTTTTGTTTCGACTTTATTTTCGATAAAAACTGTAGCCATAGGCTTATGCAAGTTCGCCTTTGTCGCAACACCAAATTTATCAGCACCTTGAGAATTTAAGGTAATTGCAACTTCTGCGCCTCTTGTTTCAGGGTTAATATGTGCAGAGGCATTAATAATTGAATCGCCTGTTAATAGAACTTGACGTTTTAAGAGAATAGGCATACCGTTATCACGTAGATAAAATAACTTTGTCCCTAAAGGCGCACGTCCTGTTTGAGCAGCATTTCCCGCTTGTGTTTGTGAATTTTCATCTACAATTCTAAATTCTAATGTCGCTGTTGTTCCTAAAATTTCTTTAGCACGTGTTGTATCCTGAACGCCTGGAAGTTGAACAACAATACGATCCTCACCTTGCTGTTGAATAATAGGTTCAGCAACACCAAGCTCATTCACACGATTTCGTAAGGTTGCAATATTTTGGATAACGACATTCTTTTTGCGTTCGGCAATTTCAGCATCAGAAAGGCGGGCAACTAACTTATTTCCATCAAGTGTCCATCTAAGCCCTTCCAGTATAGGGTGATTTAGTGTAACGTTACTTCTCGCTTGAGTTGCTTGTTCGCTATTTTCAAAAGAAATCGTAATAGTTTCCCCTTTTGTACTAATATTTTGGAAGGGTATTTTGCGATCATTTAACGAAGCACGAATATCATCTGCATAACTTTCTGAAAGCTGAGCAACCAATGAATTCATGTCAATTTCTAATAGGAAATGAACACCTCCGCGGAGATCGAGGCCTAAATACATCGGGCGTAAGCCTAATTTTTCAAGCCATTCAGGCATGTCGGGGGCAAGATTTAAAGCAACAAGATAATCTTTGCCAAGCTCAGATGCGATTAAATCTTTTGCTTTAAGTTGTGTTTCAGCATCTGAAAAACGTATGAGAAGTTGACGATCACTTTCCTCTACACGTTTATAAGGAAGATTATGTTTCTGTAGAGCAGACTCGACATTTTTAACAAGGGCTGAATTAATAGCCGTTGAACGAGTGGGTGAAATTTGTACAGAAGGATCCTCTCCATATAAATTAGGGAGTGCAAGGAGTGTACAGATAGCCAAGACCAAAATAATGAGTAAGTTTTTCCAGAGAGGGTAGCGATTTATCATATTAAATTTTCAATGTTGTTTTATGTTGAACGACAAAAGGCAAGTTGAGGGCAACTTGCCTTTATTTCAAGGGATAATTATTTTATCTCATCCTTGTATGTTCCTTTTGGAAGGAGTGAAGCTATTGCTTGGCGTCGAAGTTTAATTTCAACATTCGGTGCAACTTCTATAGAAACAAAATTTTCATTGATTGCAACAACCCGACCAATCATCCCAGAAATTGTAGCAACTTCATCTCCTTTTTTTAGTGCAGATAAAAGTGCTTGATGTTCTTTTTGCTTCTTACTATTGGGACGCATAATAAAAAAGTACATAAAAAGAAAACCAATGCCGATTATGATCATCGTGCTGATCATTTCATTTCCCTTTGCGCCAGCTTGCTGAGCAAATGCGGTTGAAAAAAATAAAGGAATTGTTAAAAAAATGCGCGACATAATGTGATATAACTCCGTTTCTAAAAATAGTATCTTAACTTAAAATTGTGAGATTCCATATGAATTTATAAAGGATTTACACAATTTGATTGATTACTTTAATAACATTTTCTTTTGTGAATCCATAAATTTCAAATAGTGTATCAGCAGGCGCAGATGCACCGAAACTATCAATTCCAATCACTTTATCTGCAAATTCATACCATCCACGAGTAGTTCCTGCTTCGATCGCAATAATAGGTGCAGTTCCAAGTACTGAATTTTTATAATCTTCTTCTTGTGCTCTAAAATGTTCCACGCAAGGCATTGAAACAACCCGTACGTTTTTCATTGCGCTCGCAACATCCATAGCTAATGCAACTTCTGATCCTGTAGCTAACAGAGTTACTATTGGATTTTCGACTTCTTTTAAAACATATCCACCTTTAACGATATTATTGAGTTGCGCGACGTCTCGATCCTGATGAGGAAGGGACTGTCGTGATAAGGCGAGTACTGATGGAGTTTTTTTAGAAGTAAGGGCAGATGACCACGCAACCATTGTTTCGACAGCATCACAAGGGCGCCAAACATCTAGATTTGGAATTAATCGTAATGATTCAATATGCTCAATGGGTTGATGTGTTGGGCCATCTTCTCCAAGCCCAATGGAGTCATGCGTCATAATATAGACAGCTTTTTGCTCCATTAATGCACTCATTCGAATTGCATTTCGAGCGTAATCACTAAAGACTAAGAAAGTCGCTCCATAAGGAATAAATCCACCATGTAAGGCTAGACCATTCATAATGGTTGCCATACCAAATTCTCTAACGCCGAAGCGAATATAGTTTCCTTCACCTGTTTCGAGGTTTAGATTTTGACTATTTTTAAAGAATGTGTTGTTCGAGGGTGTTAAGTCTGCTGAGCCACCCACAATTTCAGGCAGATGAGATGCTAATGCGTCTAAGGCATTCTTACTTGCAACTCGTGTTGCAATAGAAGCCTTTGTATCATTAGCGGTTTTAACAGCCATTTTAATTATTTCATTAAAATTAGTAGGAAGTTCACCTTTCATTCTTCTTGAGAACGTATCTGCTAATTCAGGATATTTTGCATGATACTGCTCAAACATGTTTTGCCACTTATTTTCAATCTCTTTTCCTTTTTGTCTTGCATCCCAATGTTGATATATTTGTTCAGGGATATCAAAAGGAGGATAGTCCCAATGAAGATGTTTGCGAGTTGCTTCAACTTGGTCCGCTTTAAAAGGTGTTCCATGTGTCGCTTCAGAACCCTCAAGACTTGCCGTACCCTTTCCAATTAGTGTATTGCATATAATAAGCGTGGGTGCATTTTTATTTTTCTTTGCTTCATTAATTGCTTTACTCACAGATGAAATACAGTTTCCATCTATTGGGCCAATAACATTCCATCCATAGCTCTCAAAGCGTTTTTTTGTATCATCTGTAAACCAACCATCAATATTTCCATCAATTGAAATACGATTATTATCATAAAGTGCTATCAGCTTATTGAGTTTTAGTGTCCCAGCAAGAGAGCAAACTTCATGTGAAACACCCTCCATCATGCAACCATCGCCTAAAAACGCATAGGTGTAATGATCTACAATAGGGAAGTTATCTTTATTGTATTGAGCAGCTAACATTTTTTCAGCGAGTGCAAAACCAACAGCATTACCAATGCCTTGACCTAAAGGGCCTGTTGTCGTTTCAATTCCTGCAATATACCCATATTCAGGATGCCCCGCAGTTTTTGCATGAAGTTGGCGAAAATTTTTAATATCTTCAATTGAAAGGTCATATCCTGTTAAGTGCAACAAGGAATATAACAGCATCGATGCATGACCATTAGAGAGCACAAAACGATCACGATTAAAAAAGAAAGGATTTGAGGGATTGTGTGAAAGATGGTCATGCCAAAGTGCATATCCCATTTCCGCCATTCCCATAGGTGCTCCTGTATGTCCTGAGTTTGCTTTACTTACAGCATCCATACTAAGAAAACGAATCGCATGAGCACTAAGCTGTTCAATTGAAGAAGCCATATCAATCCTTATAAAATAGTAAAAATATGGATAGCTATTATACGCAAAAAAGAGACTAAAATCTTGATGGAAATTCACCTAGTTCTATACTTTAAATTTTTACATAAATTTGTTTTAAATATTGAGGTTTAAGCCTGAATAATCTTAGGTAATAATAAAAATTATGATTGTTAATCTATAAATTATTTAGAAAACAAAAAAGCCTACGATTAAATAGGCTTTTTGATTGAGTTTGGTGCCGAAGGAGAGACTCGAACTCTCACGATGTTACCATCGGTGGATTTTGAATCCACTGCGTCTACCATTCCGCCACTTCGGCTAAGCGAGCGTAGATTCTATACTTTTATCATAAATTGTCAATAAGAATATTTAAACGTTAAGCTTCTATTTCTGGATGTTGCTCAGCAAGCTTTGCACGCTTCTTTTGAAGTCTTTCGATCTCTTCATCGATACTTTCAATACGGCTTTCGATGCGATCATAATGTGCCTGAAGAATCTCCTCTGCTTCTGAAAGGTTTGAGGCGGCAGGTGTTGCTCCTCTAAGTGGACGATTTGCTGTTTCTTTTAGGTTATAAACAGTAAATAGTCCAATGACTCCAATTACCATTAAATAAAATGCAGGCATATAAAGATTTTGGGTACTTTCGACTAACCACGCTGCTAGAGTAGGTGTGAATCCCGCAATTAATACTGAAATATTAAATGATATTGCCATTGCACTGTAACGGATTTCTGTAGTGAAAATGGCAGGTAGAATGGACGCCATTACGCCTGTAAAGCAGTTCAAAAGAAATGCGAGTAAAAATAATCCAACAAAAATTAATGCAACATCAGCGGTATTGATAAGATAGAAGCTTGGAATTGCAAGTAAAATTAATCCAATACTGCCGATATAAATAAAGGGGCGTCTACCAAAGCGATCACTCAATAAACCTACCATTGGTTGGATAAATAGCATTCCAAACATAATAGCAATAATAATAAGAACGCCTTTATCTGTGCTGTAATGTAGATTATAAGATAGGTAACTAGGCATATAGGTCAATAACATGTAATACGTAACATTTGTAGAGATTACAAGCCCGACACTTACTAAAATTCCTCGCTTATTTTTACTAATAATTGATTTAATTGATGGTTTCTCTTTTTTTGCAGAAGGTTTTTCTGATGCTTTATTTTCCATATGCTGTTGGAAAGCGGGAGTCTCATCAAGGGCATGACGAAGATACATTCCAATGATTCCAAGTGGGCCTGCGATAAAGAAAGGAATTCTCCATCCCCAATTTTGAAAAGCCTCTTCACCTACAAGGGTGGAAATAAGAACAACAACACCTGCGCCTAATAAAAAACCTGAGATAGATCCAAATTCAAGCCAACTTCCAAGAAAACCTCTTTTATTATCAGGCGAGTATTCCGCAACAAAAATTGCAGCACCT
>CAZBKP010000126.1:0-5781 GCA_964492525.1 uncultured Cardiobacteriales bacterium | reverse complement strand
ATTTGCAAAATTAAAAACAAAAAATCTAGATATTTATAAAGATTTTACAAATCCTTTTGGGGAAAAAATTTCAAGTAGAGGTCTAGCAAATTATTTTAATCCATTTACGACAAATGTTTCATATCCAATTGCGGCATTGAATCCTGCTTATGAATTTCTTTTAAAGAATAAAATTCACAGTAACAACTACGCCCCAATTCCATCTGATACAAAAGAAGAAATTATTATTAAGGTTAGTGTTGATAATCTTCAAAAGATTATTCGCATGACATTAAAAGGTTTAGATTTAACATTAGATTTTTTAGAAGAACATGATTTAATTAAGTTTGTGGATCGAATGGATCATGTTCTGTATTTGTTAGGTTACTTTGTGTTTAGAGACAATCAGCCTGATCTTGAGATGCAAGAGGAAGAAACGTTAAAAAAATGGGTCCAAGAAGTTGAGTTTACTAACTGCAGCAATACTGAACGAAGAAAATTATTTTCTAATCTTTTAAATATAAATAAAGGATAATAAATTGCTTAAATATTAGCTTGCTTTTATGTACGTACAATAATGATTAACAAAGATGACCATTTTCAGTGTGATGATAGTGACAAAATCAAGTTTACTGCAGAATAATATTTCTTTAATGGGGTAGAGACATTATTGAATAGTTACACATAAGAAGGTATTGCTGGGCTTGAGATTTTTGTCTGTAGGTATAAGCCGTTTTGAGTTATGTTTAATAGTTGGTCTATCTTTTTGAGAAAGATATATGAAAAATACAAAAAAGCCACGATAAGTGGCTTTTGTTAAATTTAAGATGTGAAATCGTATTTTAAAGTCCTACAATATTTCCATCCGCATCGATATCAATCTCTTGATAAGATGGAATCAGTCCAAGTCCTGGCATTGTGACTGCATCTCCTGCGAAAGCTTTAATAAATCCCGCACCTGCCGCAAGTTCAAGGGCATTAATCGGGAGTTCAAAGGGGGCAGGGCGATTTTTAATCTTAGGGTCATGGGTAATAGAAAGTGGTGTTTTTACCATGCAGATAGGTAAATTCTGATAGCCTTTCTGTGTAAATAACGCGATATCTTTAAGTGCTTTTTCAGAGAACTTAACAGAAGACGCACCATAACGATTAGCGAGTGCCTTTATTTTGTCTTCTAGTGGCAAAGAATCTTCATATAAAAAGTGGGGATTTGAATCTTCATTGCATGCGTTTACGATGAGCTGACTTAATGCCTCACATCCTTCGCCCCCTTTTGCGAATGCTTCACTAATTTCACATCCGTAAACTTTTTGAGTAGCCACATATGTTTTCAAAAAGTGAATTTCTTCATCGGTATCTTGAGGGAAGCGATTAATAGCAACGATCACCGGTAAACCATAGCTTTTGGCATTTTCAATGTGCCACCCTAAATTTTGCACGCCATCTTTCAAATGTTCAAAGGAATCAATATTTTTATCTAGCGTGCTATTATATTTTAGGCTCTTAACTGTAGAAACGATGACAATACAACTTGGAAATACCTTGGCAACACGGGCTTTAATATTAAAAAACTTTTCCATTCCCATGTCAGAACCGAATCCTGCTTCAGTCACAATATAGTCCGCAAGAGATAAACCAATTCGATCAGCAATGATGGATGAGTTTCCATGGGCGATATTTGCAAAAGGTCCTGCATGAATAAGAACAGGAGTATTTTCATAGGTTTGCATAAAAGAGGGTTCGATCGCTTGCTTTAAAATTGCCGTCATTGCTCCCGCTACTTTTAAGGCTTCTGCGGTTATTGGGTTGCCAGACATATCATAGGCAAGAATCACTTTTCCAATGCGATGACGCATATCTTGAAGATCAAGGCTTAATGCTAAAATTGCCATAAGTTCTGAGGCCGCCGTAATTTCAAAATGCCCTTCATGGATGCAGTCGCCATTTTTAGGAGATTCACCAAGCGTGACTTTTCGCAGTGCTCTATCATTTTGATCAATCACACGAGACCAAACAATACGATTTTTATCAATATTGAGGCGCTTCATACCACTTTTTGCTTCAAATTCCTCACCTAATCGAGTTTCGTGATAAAGGCGGGCATCAATTGCCGCAGCAGCTAGATTATGTGCGGCGGTAAGTGAATGGATATCTCCTGTAAGATGTAGATTAAGTTGCTCCATCGGTAACACTTCAGCTTTTCCACCTCCAGCAGCACCACCTTTTTGACCAAATACAGGTCCCATGCTCGGTTGGCGAATACAGGCAATTGCATTTTTACCAATGTAATTTAGCCCTTCACTAATTCCAATCGAGGTAACTGTCTTGCCTTCTCCTTGCGGAGTTGGTGTTGTACTTGTTACAAGCACCATTTTTCCTTTCATGGATCGATTATTGAGGACACTTAATCGAACTTTTGCACAGTAATCACCATAGGCAGTGAGATCATTTTTCGTTAAACCTAATTGAGCTGCGATCTGCTCAATCGCTTTTAGTTGGGGCATGTTGAAGGCTCCTTAATCAGTCGTGATTAAAATTAATAAACGTTGCTACATATTTCCTACGTTATCCTAAAGGTTCGTATTTATCAAATTAGTGGAGGATGAATTTTTCTAAGAGTGTTCTGTTTAATTTAAAAAAAAGTTAATAATAATAAAACTGTTGCTTTGTACTACCGAAGTAGTATAGTATCTAAATTGTTTATTATATTGATGGAGTATTGTTATGAAAGCGGATAAAAATCTTAGGGCACGAGTACAGGAAAATTTAAGTACAGTTGTACAGCTAAGAGAATATTTTCATCAATACCCTGAATTAAGCGAGAAAGAGTTTAAGACCGCAGAGAAAGTGTATCAAACGTTAGAATCTTATGGCGTGGAATCCCTTGAGTATATCGCAGATACAGGGGTAACTTGTTTGATTCGAGGGAATTCACCGGGGCTAAATATTTTATTAAGAGCCGATATGGATGCATTACCCATTGAAGAGAGCGCAGATGTACCGTATCGATCTCAGAATAAAGGAGTGATGCATGCATGTGGCCATGATGGACATACGGCATCTCTTTTAGGGGTTGCTAAAATTCTTTCCGAGAATAGAGACCTATTTTCAGGTACGATTCGTTTTGCATTCCAGCCCGCAGAAGAAGGAGCGGGAGGCGCTAAAAGAATGATTGATGCAGGGATATTAAACTCACCTAAAATTGATTATGCCTTTGCTTTCCACATTCATGGCTTTCTGCCTGAGGGGAAAATTGCCGTGCACAAAGGGGGGATTTGGGCATCTTGTGATGATCTAACAATAAAATTCATCGGGAAAGGTGGGCATGGTTCTCAGCCATATAACTGTATTAATCCTATTGTAATGGCGACGGACTTCTTAACGCGCATGAATCAATATATGGCGCAACAGGTTCAAGGTAAATTAGGATGTGTATTGTCTTTCGGGCAGTTTACAGCAGGGAGTGCACCCAATATTATCCCTGAGTCTGCAATATTAAAAGGAACATTAAGAACGTTCGATAATGAGGTTCGTGAACAATTACTTAAAGTTATTCAAACAAATATTGAGCAAGTGTGTGAGCTTTATGGGGGCCATTTTGACTATGATCCTTACTTCTTTGCACCTCCTTGCAAGAATGATGACGCGCTTTACGATAAAGCCGCAGCAATTTTGCAAGATAAGTTGCCTGAACAACTGGTGTATCTTGATGAAGCAAATAGTGGATCAGAAGATTTTGCATTTTTTAGCCAAGAAGTGCCCAGTTTCTTCTTCTTATTAGGAGTAAAAGAGGATAGAGATTTATATCTACATACGCCTGATCTTAAATGGAATAGCCGTGCACTTGAATACTCAATGTGGGCAATGCTTGAGATTGTCTGCAATCTAAAATAAATTATTGTTAGGGAAAATATATGAATGCAGAAAAAATAACGAAGGTCGAACGGTTTCTAAATACGATCGAACGCGTAGGGAATCGTTTGCCCGATCCTGTGACCATTTTCTTGATCATCATTTTAATATTGATGGTGCTCTCTCTCTTCCTCAGCGGTGTTTCTGCTGTTAATCCAATGTTGCCAGAAGGTGATCCAAATCGCATCATTGTGATTCAAAATCTTTTTAGCCAAGAGAATTTGACAAAACTTCTGACGCAAACGGTCACGAAATTTCAAAACTTTCCACCCCTTGGAATGGTGTTGATGATTATGTTAGGGGCAGGGGTTGCGATTAAGTCAGGGTTAATGGATACATTAATGAAAGTTTCTATTGTTAAAGTCCCTGAGAAATTTGTCACAACGGTCGTTGTTTTAGTCTCGCTGTTAATTGATGGGGCAGGGGATATTGGTTTTATTATGCTTCCTCCTCTAGCTGCACTGATCTATGCGTCTATGGGACGCAATCCACTCGTTGGGATGTTTGTGGCTTATGCCGTTGTAGGAATTGGATTTGCATCAGATTTCTTTGTCAATATGACAGATGTATTATTCACAGGGTTTACCTTAAAAGCTGCGACGATTATCGATGAAGAGTATCGTGCAACACCTGCAATGAATTGGTACTACATGTTTGTAACAAATATTTTGATTTTGATTGCAACCGTCTATATCACCGAAAAAGTGATTACGCCACGCATGAATAAATTAAGCGGAATTGTGGAAGCAGGTGTAAATAGTGTCGATATTACAGTCACAGTACAGCAGAAAAAAGGATTAAAATGGGCTGGGATTGCCTGTCTATTAATGATTATTACCATTGTCGCCCTATGTATTGGCCCGAATGCATTTATGAAAGATCCTAAAACAGGAAGTCTATTAGATTGGGGATCACCTTTGATGCAGGGTATGATTCCTTTAATGACTTTGTTGTTTTTTATCCCCGGTCTTATTTACGGAATAATCACCAAAAGTATTCGAAGCGATAAAGATGCCGTGAGATTAATGTCTCAATCTATGGGGGAAATGGGAGGATATCTTGTGATCGCATTGATGAGTGCGATATTTGTAGCCCTTTTTAGCTGGAGTAAAATGGACATTGTGCTCTCAATTTTGGGTGCAGATTGGATCAAAGGCATGGGATTAAGTGGCATTAGTTTACTTCTTGCGCTGATTGTATTGACGATGGTTATGGGGATGTTTATCGGAAGTGCCTCTGCAAAATGGGCAATACTTGCGCCTATTTTTGTCCCAATGCTGATGCAATTACATTATGACCCCGCAGTGACTCAGATGGCTTTTAGAATTGGTGATGCGGTCGTAAAACCTCTTACACCTCTACTTGTTTTCTTCCCAATGTTACTTGCCTATGCAAAACAATATAAGCCTGACATTGGTATGGGAACAATTATTGCCAATATGCTTCCTCTCACAGTTGCCTCTCTTGTTATTTTTGTCGTGACTTTGCTCATCTTTATATTTTTTGGAATTCCACTTGGGCCAGGAACGTCAATTGTATATTCGATGTAAAAACAAAAAAACCTACTACAAGGCTTAAATAAACATGTTTTTGTAGTAGGTTTTGTTATGCATGATCTTGGGATAAATAATTTTACTAGATAGTCGGCAGAATTTTTTTTATAATCTATGGGAATTAAATATGTTTTTTTAAGTAATATCCTTTTTGTTTCCAATCTAGCTTAGTCATTATTTAATTTAATCTAAAATATAAAATCATTCTAATACATAAT
Organism: uncultured Cardiobacteriales bacterium; assembly: GCA_964492525.1. Classification (GTDB taxonomy): domain Bacteria; phylum Pseudomonadota; class Gammaproteobacteria; order Cardiobacteriales; family Wohlfahrtiimonadaceae; genus Wohlfahrtiimonas. Next base: position 119 of record CAZBKP010000126.1, on the reverse strand, counting down.
GATAAATAAATTGGTTTTATAATATAAAGAAAAAAGTAGAAAATATAAATGAATCTAGCGTCTTGAAGTTGATTTGAGTTAATAAAAGCATTATAAAAAAAATTAGAATAATGATAGGA
>CAZBKP010000125.1:4466-5811 GCA_964492525.1 uncultured Cardiobacteriales bacterium | reverse complement strand
GTATGTGAAGCGGTCTGTAAAGTTGTCAATCCCACCCCTGAAAAACCAATGATTTTCAATCTACCTGCAACGGTTGAAATGGCAACACCCAATATTTATGCCGACCAAATTGAGTGGTTCTGTAAACATATTAGTTGTCGCGAGAGTGTGATTATAAGTCTTCACGCTCATAACGATCGAGGAACGGCTGTTGCTGCTACAGAGCTTGGATTAATGGCAGGAGGAGATCGTGTAGAGGGCTGTCTTTTCGGACATGGTGAACGCACAGGAAATGTTGATCTTATTACACTTGCACTCAATATGTATACACAAGGCGTGGATCCTCAACTTGATTTCTCACAAATGAATAAGGTCATTCGTGAGGTTGAACACTGTACTGCCATTAAAGTCCACCCTCGTCATCCTTATGCAGGAGAGCTTGTATTTACAGCTTTCTCAGGATCACACCAAGATGCGATACGAAAAGGTCTATCGGATATTAAAGACAAACAAGAGCAATCATGGCGCGTCCCTTATCTTCCGATTGATCCCCATGATTTAGGACGTTCATACGAGGCGGTGATAAGAGTCAACAGTCAATCAGGGAAAGGAGGGGTTGCATATCTTCTCGAGGAAGATCACGGGATCAATATGCCACGTCGCTTACAGATTGAATTTAGTAAAATTGTCCAAAATGAAGCGGATAGCAAAGGCATTGAAGTTTCATCCAGCATGATTTATGAGATCTTCAGCCATGAGTTCTTCGAAAAAAATCAATTTGTAAACATTACGCAACCGATTCAAATTAAAGAAGATGAAACAGGAAATGCTGCCATTGAGGTTGTGGTTAAGACAGCACAAAACAGCTATCAAGCAAAAGGCACAGGAAATGGTCCGATTGCTGCACTTGTCGATGCTTTAAATACCACCTTAGGTATTAATGTGGATGTTGTTAGCTACCATGAACATGCGCGCAGCCAAGGCTCTAAGGCAGAAGCGGTTGCTTTTGTTGAGATGCAAGTTGAGAATCGTACACTATTTGGTGTTGCAGTCCATGCCAATACAGCAAGAGCCTCCCTTGACGCTGTGATTTCAGCACTAAATCGCGCCATAAAAAAAGGATGGATTCAGCTTAAAAAATAAGAGCAACTTGAATCAACTATTGATAAAATAATCAAAGAAGAACGCTTATCAAATTCGATAAACGTTCTTACTGGTAGGTCGATTGGTGCTTGTCACGTGCAATCGATTCTTTTCTTCTTAAGCAAATAGTTTTTGCTTCGGAATCACCTTTTAAAAGAGACATTATTATGAGCTATCTATTTACATCAGAATCCGTTTCAGAAGGTCATCCTGATAAAATTGC
>CAZBKP010000125.1:0-4366 GCA_964492525.1 uncultured Cardiobacteriales bacterium | reverse complement strand
GATGTATTAATGCCTGCGCCTGTGACATTTGCCCATCGACTTGTAGAACGTCAATCTGAAGTGAGAAAATCAGGTTTACTTCCATGGTTACGCCCTGATGCGAAAAGCCAAATCACTTTTGTTTATGACAATGAAGGTAAAATTCAAGGAATTGATGCCGTTGTTCTCTCAACACAACACAATCCTGACGTGACTCAAAAAGATTTAAAAGAAGCGGTCATGGAGCTGATCATCAAGCATGTTATCCCTAAAGAGTGGATCACTTCAGAGACTAAATTCCATATCAACCCTACTGGCAACTTCGTCATTGGGGGGCCTGTAGGCGACTGTGGATTAACAGGACGTAAGATCATTGTTGATACTTATGGCGGAATGGCACGTCATGGAGGCGGAGCGTTCTCAGGAAAAGATCCTTCTAAAGTAGACCGTTCAGCTGCATATGCAGGTCGCTATGTTGCAAAGAATGTGGTAGCTGCTGGGCTTGCTGACAAATGTGAAATTCAAGTTTCATATGCGATTGGCGTTGCACAACCTACGTCTATTTCTATTACAACATTTGGTACAAATAAAATCTCAGAAGCAGAGATTGAAAAATTAGTGCGTGCACACTTTGATCTTCGCCCCTATGCCATTACAAAAATGCTTGATCTTCTTCATCCGATTTATCAACCGACTGCTGCATATGGTCACTTTGGGCGTAACCCTTATCAAATTGATTATATCAATCAGGAAGACAAAGAAGAAAGTGCGACAGCATTTAGTTGGGAAAAAACGGATAAAGCAGAGATCTTACGAAAAGAGGCAGGATTATAACTTGACTTTTCTCTAGAAAAGGATAAAATTTTCGTCTATTTTTATTTTAGTATAATCTCATTTTTGACTGATACCCCATATTTTAAATATTGAAAATCGAAAGGATTTTTTATGAAAAGAACATTTCAACCAAGCGTAATTAAAAGAAAGCGCGATCATGGATTCCGCTCACGTATGGCTACAAAAAATGGACGCAAAGTCATTAGCCGTCGTCGTGCACGCGGTCGTGCTAAGCTTTCAGCATAGTTGATAGCAACTTATGCAAAATCAATAAGGCGCTATTTTGATAGCGCCTTTTTAATGTAGAATTTTAGCTAATGTTAACGGAATCATACTCATTTCCCCGTAGTGTTAGATTGCTAACGGTTGAGGCTTATGCAAACGTATTCACAGAGCCTTTTCGCTCAACAGATGCTTTTTTTACTATTCTTTCTAAAAAAACAGATGTGCCTTCCGCTCGGCTTGGACTTGCAATTGCCAAAAAAAACTTAAAAAAGGCGCATGAGCGTAACCTTGTCAAACGAATTACTCGTGAATCTTTTCGCCTACATCAAGATATATTACAGGGACTTGATATTGTAGTACTTGTCAAACCAAGAATTTCCTTAGATAATCGTTCCTTGTTGCACGATTCTTTAAAGCGCCATTGGCAAAGGATTGCAAGACAATGCAAACAATCTTAATTGGGCTCATAAAAATGTATCAATTTTTTTTAAGTCCATGGATAGGTCAACACTGTAGATTTACACCCAGTTGTTCTAATTATGCAATTACCGCTATTACTCGATACGGTGCAATAAAAGGAACGTGGCTTACTATTAAAAGATTATTACGTTGTCATCCTTTTTGCAAAGGTGGCGAAGATCCTGTACCTTAACCCCTTCATTTTTTAAAAGATTGAATTATGCAAAATCAAAGATATTTCCTATTAGCGATATTTGGACTGATTGCTTATCTCCTGTTTAATAATTGGCAAATGGCTAATGCACCTAAACCTGAACCTACTCCAAGTAGTCCGCTCGCATCTGCTCCTGATGGAAACGTCCCGAATATTGTGACGCCTTCATTATCTTTGAATGAAAAAACAAATACCGATGCCAAACCTTCTGAAAAAATCATTCACATTAAAACTGATGTTTTAGATATTAAGGTTAGTGCTAAAGGTGCCGCAATTATCGATTTAAGTCTTCCTAAATATCCTAAAGCATTGTCTGATCCAAACATCCCATTCCCTTTACTTGAATGGGACAATAATAAGTATTTTATTGCTCAATCTGGTTTGATTGGAGCTACAGGATCTCCCTCTTTTTCACATGCAGATACAATCTTTACAGCTGACAAAGATACCTTTGAGTTAGGTAATGATCAAGATACTTTAGTCGTTCCCTTATATTATACAGACCCAGAAACAGGTGTACGTGTTGTTAAAACCTATGAGTTTAAGCGTGGAAGTTATGATATAAGATTAAAACAAATGATCGAAAACAATAGTTCAAACATTTGGACGGGAATTGACTATCTTCAGTTGGAGCAAATTCAGCCCCCTGCTAAGAGCAAGATGATGGGAGCCTCAAGTTATACAGGCCCTGTTCTCTCCTTAGGTGACACATCTTATGAAAAAATACCATTTGATAAGCTTGCGCCTTCTAAAACAGATGCAGATGTTAAGCGTTTTGAAGGTCAAGGTGGATGGATAGCAATGATTCAACAATATTTTACTGTTGCTTGGGTTCCACCATTAGATGCACAGAACGAAGCAGAAGTTTTTAAACTTGCAGCACAAAATCCTGAAGATGAAGTCACCATTGCTAGAATGAAGAGAAAATCTCCCATACAAATCCAGCCAGGTGCAACTTATGAATTTAGTAGTGACCTTTATGCAGGTCCTAAATTGAAAGCTGATTTGGTAGCTGTGGCTAATCCTGATGGCACAACAAATCGTAAATTAGATTTAACACTTGACTATGGATGGTTCAGCCCAATTTCTGCGCTCATGCTAACAATTCTGAAGTTTTTCCACAGTTTTGTGGGAAACTGGGGTTGGTCTATTATGTTGCTAACATTGACTGTTAAATTAATCTTGTACCCTCTCTCTGAAAAGGGTTATCGTTCAATGGCAAAGATGCGATTTTTAGCGCCCAAACTTGAGCTTCTAAAAGAACAATATGGAAATGATAAGCAAAAACTCGGACAAGAGACTATGGCGCTTTATCGCAAGGAGAAGATTAATCCATTAGGTGGCTGTCTACCGATGTTAATTCAAATTCCTATTTTCATTTCACTTTTCTGGATGCTTCAAGAGAGTGTTCAATTAAGACAAGCGCCTTGGATTCTTTGGATCAAAGACCTTTCTGTAATGGACCCTTATTTCATTTTACCCATCATTATGTGTTTTACGATGTGGGTACAGCAAAAATTCAACCCAACGCCGACAGACCCTACTCAAGCAAAAGTAATGAAGTGGATGCCGCTTATCTTTGGATTTATGTTTATGTGGTTTGCAGCGGGAATCGTGCTCTACTGGATTGTGAACAATACCTTGACGATCCTACAACAGTGGATTATTAACAAACGTATTGAAAGTAGTACAAAGAAAGCATAGATTAAAATCCAAATTTGGAAATCTAATGAAATCTCCTATAATGTGCGATCGTTATAGGAGATTTTTTATGAGTGAAGCAACGATTGCGGCTATCGCATCCGGAACTACTGCCGCTGGTATTGGTGTGATTCGCGTTTCTGGCGAGCTAAGCTTAGCGATCGCACAAGCTATTAGCCAAAAGCCCTCTTTTTCCCCTAGAGTTGCCACTTTCTCCAAATTTTATGATGAAAATGGCTCACTTTTAGATGAGGGATTAATTCTCTACTTTAAAGCCCCAAATTCTTTTACAGGGGAAGATTGCGTAGAGTTTCAAGGGCATGGTGGGCATATTGTTCTTTCTCGTCTTCTCAAGCAAATTTATGCCTTAGGCGCTGAACCTGCACGTGCAGGCGAATTCACTGAGCGCGCCTTTCTAAATGGCAAACTCGATCTTGTTCAGGCAGAAGCCATTCACGATCTCATCATGAGCCAAAGTGATTCTCAAGCAAAAGCGGCATTAAACTCACTCACCGGTCAATTCTCAGAACACGTAAATCAGATTGCAAACCAACTCATTAACCTCCGTGTTTACGTTGAAGCGAGTATTGATTTTAGTGAAGAAGATATCGACTTTATCTCAGATGGGCACGTTGGCGAAAAATTAAATACACTTCAAAATGAAATTTCAACGCTATTATCGAAAGCAACACAAGGGAAAGTACTAACAAATGGCATAACCGTCGTGCTTTCAGGCGAACCCAATGTAGGAAAATCAAGTTTATTAAATGCGCTTTCAGGAGAGGAAAGTGCCATTGTGACCGAAATCGCAGGAACAACGAGAGACACTCTCAAAGAAACGATTTTAATTGAAGGGATTCCACTTCATATTGTCGATACTGCAGGATTGCGTGATACCGACGATCTCATTGAAAAAGAGGGGATTAAACGGAGCCACAGTGCAATTGAAAAGGC
>CAZBKP010000124.1:0-5816 GCA_964492525.1 uncultured Cardiobacteriales bacterium | reverse complement strand
AGAGTATATTAGTCGGTTTATTGAATCCTTATTTTAATAAGGATGTGGTTATGGAGTTAAAAGCGCGCAATATTACATCACTTGCGATGGAGCTTATTCCTAGAATTACACGTGCGCAAAGCATGGATGCACTCTCTTCTCAGGCGACGATTTCAGGTTATGAGTCTGTCCTTATGGCAGCATCCTTATCTCCAAGATTATTCCCAATGCTTACAACGGCAGCAGGGACAATTCGTCCCGCTAAAGTCGTAGTCATTGGTGCGGGTGTCGCAGGTTTGCAAGCAATTGGAACTGCACGACGTCTAGGTGCGCAGGTCGAAGCGTATGACATTCGTCCAGATGCGAAAGAGCAAGTCGAATCCTTAGGTGCAAAATTGATTGATACAGGCGTCAATGCTGCAGGTGAAGGCGGCTATGCGAGAGAACTTACCGATGAAGAAAAGGCAAAACAAGCAGAAGCACTGAAGAAACATGTAAGCATGGCGCATGCTGTTATTAGTACTGCCGCGATTCCCGGACGTAAAGCACCGCTTATCTTAACGAAAGATATGGTGGAAGGGATGATGGAGGGCGCAGTGATTATTGATCTAGCAAGTGAAACGGGTGGTAACTGTGAATTGACAAAAGTTGGAGAAGTGATTGAGTATAAAAATGTCATTATCTCAGGACCTATGAATGTCCCCTCACATGCACCATTACATGCATCTGAAATGTACGCTAAAAATATTTTCAATTTACTCTCTCCATTTGCAAAAGAGGGCGAGCTAATATTGGATTTTGAAGATGAAGTGATCGCGGGTTGCCTTCTTACAAAAGAGGGTGAAATTGTCAACGAACGTATTCGTCAAGCATTGGAGAAATAATTATGACTACACTGTTTATTATCGCACTCTCTGCAATTCTTGGGTATGAGGTCATCTCTCGTGTTCCTTCGATTTTGCATACGCCATTAATGTCAGGTTCCAATTTTATTCATGGGGTTGTATTAATTGGTGCCATGATTGCATTAGGGGAAGCCACTGGATTCTGGCAAGTTTTTTTCGGATTTATTGCTGTTGTATTTGGGACTGTTAATGCTGTTGGCGGGTATGTTCTCACTGAACGCACACTTGAGATGTTTAAACCTAGCGAGAAAAAGGAGAAGTAGAATATGTCAGGCTTATTATTTTTCTGTTCATTTGTCTATTTTATAACAGCAATCTATTTCATCCTTGCGCTTAAGAAAATGAGCCATCCTTCAACTGCTCGCGATGGTATCCGTCAGGCAGGATGGGCAATGCTTGCTGCTACAATTGTAACCTTTTTACATCCAGATATTCATGGCGCGCGTATCCTTATTATCATCGGAATTGCAATGGGCTCTATTTATGCCTATACCTCGGCAAAGAAAGTTGCGATGACGGATATGCCTCAGATGATAGCGATTTATAATGGCGCAGGAAGTGCATCTGCAGCCTGTATTGCCTTGATTACTTTGCTTCGTAGTAGCGAGCTGATGGCAAATTTAGGTGCTGAAAATGCACGCCAACTTCCTCCACTACTTTTATTGGCAGCAGTAGGTGGGTTTATCGGGGCAGCTTCGTTTACAGGATCAATTGTTGCTTGGATGAAATTAGATGGGCGCTTAAATAAAGTTATTCGACTTAAGAATCGTAATGCGATCAATGGTGCATTACTAGCGATTTCATTTGTATTTATTATCTTTATCGCAAATGTATCATTTGCACAACCAGAACCCAACTATTTTGCAATTTTTGTTGTTTTTGTGGTTGCGTTAGTGTTTGGAGCATTAATTGCCATTCCAATTGGTGGGGCAGATATGCCAGTCATTATCTCTCTTTTTAATGCGCTGACAGGACTTGCGGTTGCCTTTGAAGGAATTGCAACAAATAATAATGGGCTCGTTGTCGCGGGAGTTGTTGTGGGTGCAGCGGGAACGTTGCTCACACATTTGATGTCTAAAGCGATGAATCGTTCTCTTAGCAATGTGCTCTTCTCAAACTTTGGTGAGGTACAGGAAGAGTCTGAAGAGATTGAAGGAAGCTTAAAACCTATAGATGCCAAAGATGCGGCAATGACGATGGCATATGCACAAAAAGTGATCATTGTTCCTGGCTATGGATTGGCGGTTGCCCAAGCACAGCATAAGGTTGCTGAGCTCACAAAGCTTTTGGAAGATCGTGGTGTCGAAGTGAAATTTGCCATTCATCCTGTTGCAGGACGTATGCCTGGACACATGAATGTTCTTTTGGCAGAATCAGGGATTCCTTATGATTTAATCTATGATTTAGATGAGATCAATGATGAATTTAAAGATGCCGATGTTGCACTTGTGATTGGCGCTAACGATGTTGTCAATCCTGCGGCAAGAACAAATAAGTCGAGCCCGATTTATGGGATGCCAATATTAAATGTGGATATGGCAAAACAAGCATTCGTTGTAAAAAGAGGGCAGGGAGCAGGATTCTCTGGGATTGAAAATCATCTGTTCTATTTAGAAAATACAAATATGATCTATGGTGATGCTCAAAAAGTTGTGAGTGATATGATTGCAGAAATCAAATCATTATAATTCATTTAAATAATAGAAATATAGGGAGCTTATGCTCCCTTTTCTTATCCATAATTTTCCTTTTATTTTGTGTAAAATTGTATTAAGGTGAAAGCACGGTAATAATTTTTATCGTGCAACTTAATGATAAGGAGCTTATATGAATATTAATATCACAGGTGATGGTTTAGCGTTAACAGATGCCCTTCAAGCGTATGTGAATGAGAAATTTGCAAAACTTGAGCGTTATCGTGATTATATAACTCAAATTAGTGTCGTGTTATCGACAGAGAATAAGCGACAAAAAGCAGAAGCGACGATTATGATCCCTCATTCTCAGGATATTAATGCAACCGCAACAACGGATGATCTATACATTTCAATCGATGAATTAGCGGATAAAGTTGAGCGCCAATATCTAAAAGTTAAGGATAAAGCAATTACAGCACAGCGTTCAAAAGAGAAGCTTATGATTGAAGAAGAAATCATCTAAGTAATCCTTTAGAATAACAGCCTTAAAATTTACGTTTTAAGGCTTTTTTATGTGTGATCTTTATGAATAAACTAACAATTAGTATTGCGCTTGTCATTTTTGTAGCGCTCTATTTAATCTATCATCTTTACCCATTTCAAAGTCGGAGCAAACCTCAATCTATTCAAGAAGCTGCAAATATAGCGCCACATTTACCACAAAAATGGCGCCAGCATTACAGTAAAAAAGGTCAATTTGGAGAAGAAGAGAGAACAAAGGATGAGTGCTTTACATTCTCAGAATTGATCTCTAAATTTAATATTGAAACAGAAGTTCAAAATCTTCAGAAATTATGCGAAGTGGGGATTCTTACCAAAGAAGATGGATTTACATTGGAGGGCGCTTGTCAAAATAATCGCTCAGAGTTTTCAATTAAGCAATCTTTGAATTATATAGAGAATCAATCTATTCAATGGGAATCACAGATCTTTTCTAAAGATCAGAAACAATTACAAACAGAACGTGAGATATATAGCGTCATAGGAAAATGCGATGAATAATATCGATATAAATGCAAAACACTTGATCATAGGATTTGGGCCCACAGGGTTATCTATTGCAAAAACTTTAAAATATTTAGGGGTGACAACTATTTTGGCCATGGATTCTCGGACAAATCCGCCGAATCAACATGAAATAGAAGCATTAGTCGCAAAGAGTCATGTTGGGGGATTTGATCAAAATTTGCTATCAGAATGTGACTATTTATGGTTAAGTCCAGGAGTGCCATTAAGTACTCCTGAACTTCAGCCTACGTTGTCTAGGCTTCCTAAGGCGCATATCGGTGGGGATATAGAGCTCTTTGCACGATTAGCGAATGGATATGATATCGTTGGGATCACGGGAACAAATGGAAAGAGTACCGTGACAACTTTAACTGCAGATATCTTGCGAGAATCGGGTAGAACGACTTATGTCGGTGGGAATCTTGGCGAGCCCGCCTTAATGCTTTGGCTGAAATTTATGAATGCCTCTTCCAATGAAACGATCGAGTTGGCTCCTATTTTTATTCTCGAGCTTTCAAGCTTTCAACTTGAAACAACAGAAAGCCTAAAGCTCAATGCAGGAGCAATTTTAAATTTAGCGCCTGATCACTTAGATCGTTATCCCAATTATGAAGCCTATATCGCAGCAAAATTTAAGCTTTTAAATATGTCTAAAAAGTGGGTCGTCAATCAAGATGATGAGCGATTAATGAAATTTGTATCAGACTCTCCCCCGCATGAAATGTGTACCTTTTCATTAATGGAAAAGAATGAAAATGGATGGGCGCTTAAGATGAAAGAGGGATTTCCTTTTGCCTTAGTTAAAGATAACGTAAAAATATCGATAGATGAAATCCCAATGGGCGGGTTACATAATTATGCCAATGTTATGGCGGCGGCGGCACTGGCTATGAGTTGTGGTGTGGTGTTTAATGCGGTCATTAAGGCTATTCATTCATTCAAGCCTCTTCCTCATCGCTGTATTTTAGTTCGAACCTTAAAGGGGGTTAAATACTTTAATGATTCAAAGGCAACAAATCTTCCCTCTACAATTGCAGCCATTAATGGATTTTTAGAGCCTAAATGGTTAATTTTAGGAGGAATTACTAAATCACAAGACTTTTCAGAATTAGCCATACTTTTACCTATGTCAAATATTAAAAAAGTAATTTTAATTGGGCTAGACGTAAATGATATTGTAAGCGGGATTCATGAGAGTGTCCCGTATTTTTATGCTAAAACACTTGAGAATGCTGTCGAATACATTCATCAGTATGCAACGGAAGGAGATGTTGTCTTATTTTCTCCTGCATGTGCAAGTTTTGATCAGTTTGAGAATTATAATGTTCGAGGAAAAGCGTTCGAGCAAATTGTGAATAAATTGTAACGTCATTTAATTAAGTTAATATTGAATAAAGAGGAAGTAATGCAGAGTAGTGATAAAGAAAAACTGAATACCCAATTTTTTGGTCATCCGAAGCCTTTAAGTGCGTTGTTCTTTTCAGAGATGTGGGAGCGGTTCTCCTTTTATGGGATTCGTCCCCTTTTAATTCTTTATATGGCAGCACTATTAAAAGATGGGGGATTGGGAATTGATGTCAAAACAGCCGCTGCAATTTCAGGGCTTTTTGGCGGATGTTTATATTTAGCGGCACTTCCAGGTGGCTGGCTTGCGGATAACTGGCTTGGGCAACGCCGTGCGGTTTGGTATGGTGCGATATTGATTGCATGTGGGCATTTGTCTATTGCGCTCTCAGCAGTAATGGGCGCTTTGCTTTTTTTTATTGGATTAATTTTTATAGTTTTAGGAACTGGATTATTTAAAACTTGTATTTCCGTAATGGTGGGGTCTTTGTATAAAGAAGATGATCCTAGACGAGTCTCTGGATTCTCAATTTTCTATATGGGAATTAATCTAGGCTCTTTCATTGCGCCCTTTATTTGCGGATATTTACAAGTAAAATATGGATGGCATTGGGGATTCGGTATTGGTGGTGTTGGAATGTTAATTGCATTAATTATCTTCCGTTTTAAAGCAGTTCCTGAAATGTTTGATTTCAATGACAAATTTGGATTAGATACGTCTTGGAGCGAGCCAACAATCGAGCGTAAAAATGTGGGAATTTGGGTGTCTTTATTTGTAATCACTTTAATTATAGTCGTCACATTAGCAGCTCTTGGTATGATCACGATCAACCCGGTATTGATTTCTTCCAATATGACGTATGTGATTTCAGCCGCAGTTGTT
>CAZBKP010000123.1:0-5863 GCA_964492525.1 uncultured Cardiobacteriales bacterium | reverse complement strand
CCGCTTTACCGATAGCCTCTTCTATTATGTTAGAGAGTGTTTCTGTCCCTTTTTGGCGTTTAAACAACCATAATCCAATCAGTGCACCCACAAAAAGAGCAATGGCAGGATTACCCACAAAATGAATCACACTTGCAACATTTCCCTGTTTAAAATCCAGTGCGGTTGCAAGCGTAGAGACCGAGATCAAGATCAAAGGTAATACTACAGGCAAAATAGAAGCTTTAAATGAGGGAAGCGCATTAATATCCATTGTCCCCACATCATTACTTTCTACAGCAGGGGCATAATTTTTACCTTTACTCATAAATGATGCCCAAAAGTAAGCAGCAATCGCACCTGGAATCGCAAATAGAAAACCAAATACAACAAGGTATCCAAGATTAGCGTTTAACTCAACAGCAGCCCCTAGCGAACCTGGGTGCGTTGGAATTAAACAATGTGCTGCATATAAAGAACAGCCTAAAATTGCGCCCATCAGAGGCATTCCTATTTTAGACTGTGCACTAAAATTTTTGGCAATTCCGCTCAAAATGATAAAGCCTGTATCACAGAAAATAGTTAATCCCGGGATAAATCCTGTTAATGCAACCGCTTGTTTCGCTCGCTCTTTGCCTGTAAAGTTAAGAATATTAGATGCAATACTTCTTACAGCGCCACTTTTTTCCATACAAATCGCAATGATCGTTCCAAAAATGATCACGAAAGCGATTCCCCCCATTGTATTACCAAAACTCGACTTCATAAGATCAATAACACGAGTAAGTGGGAGAGTACTTAAAGCAAGCCCAAAACTCACAATGAAAAGCGATGCAAAAACATTAAATTTAAATTTAGAGGTTAGAATGATAATCGCTAAAATACTAATTAAAACTAAACTGCCGTTTACGACTAAAGAGTGCTCAATCATAATAGAACCTATATTAATTAAGATGTAGGAAGATTGTAGTTAAAAGCTGTATAAAAAGATATGATTTGCTCTATTTTTTTTCAATGTTTTATTGTTTTATCTATAACACTATGAATTCAATCCTTATCTTTCTAACGAATGATATATCTTCCGCCTTCAACCGTAACAGTAGGAACTCGTTTATTTTTTTCAAAATAATCATATCCCTCTTTTAACTCCATCCAGAAAGCATAGTGAGGTGAATCCTTCTCTCTCTCTAAACGTTTATTCGTCATTCTAAATGGAAAAATATGAATTTCTACTACAGATTGAGATTTTCCTTTTAATGCACTTTCTACAAGTGCATAAATTTCATCGATCTGAAGATCGGTCATGGCATAACATCCAACTGAAACACAATCACCATGGACCATCAAATAATCCCCTGTATATCCTTTAAATCGATCATATTGATTTGGAAAACCTAAATTAAACGATTTACGATATTGGCTTCTGGGATTAAGCGCAGATTGTGTAATACGATAAAAACCTTCTGGAGAAACCTTATCTCCTTGATACTTTTTAGGACCTAATGGACCCGAATAGTAGCAAATTGGATAATTTGTAAAAGGCACATATTTATCTCCTTTTTTAATCCAAATCTCCAAAACTTTTTCTTCTTTAAACACACGAACAAAAACGGGATCGCCATGCCTTACCCCTTTCTGTTTTAATCGTTCTTGGAGAGGCGCTTCAGACATATAAAATGCTTTTTGCGGTGTATTACAACCTACCATCACCATACTGAATATTACCAACAAAAAATAGCGCCACATGATGATTAACCTTATATTACTTCAAAAAGGAGAGAATTTTATCATGAAGGTATCCATTTGTAGCAATAATATTTTTACTCATTAATGAGAGGGAATTCCCTGCAAAATCGGTCACACGTCCTCCTGCTTCTTTTACAATGATCGATAACGCAGCAACATCCAAAATAGAAACATCAGACTCTACAACCGCATCTAATTTCCCTGATGCTAAATAATGATAATGTAAGAAATCACCAAACCCCCTCGTTGTATTTATACTACGAAGTAATTCTCCATATTTTTCCCACTTAATAGACTCTTTCGTTAATGATTTTATATTGCCAGAGGAAAAGACAACATCCTTTAGCTCACTAATGCTACTAACATGAATACGTGATTCTCCAATAAATGCGCCCATGCCTTTCGCTGCACATGCAATCTCTCCTCCATTAAAAGCAGGTGCGACGGATACTCCTAAAATTATTTCTCCTTTAAACATTAGTGCAATTTGGCAAGAAAAAAAAGGGCGACCTCGGATGAATGCTTTCGTTCCATCAATCGGATCAATCAACCAAATATAATCTGAATCAATATTAGATTTACCGCTCTCCTCCCCCCAAAAACCATGATTAGGATATGCTTCTGTAATCATTTTACGAATAGATTTTTCTACATTAACATCAATTTCGGTGACTGGCGTATAGTCATCCTTTATTTCAACTGAAATGGGAGATTGATACGCATCCATGATGATATTTTTGGCAACATTCCCCGCTTGCTTTGCGAGATTTAAATAATTCTTTAAGCTATCCATATAACGAATAATCTCCATTTTAGATCAAGCTGTATTATACAATTTGAATATTAAATTTTCTGTTTAGATAGATTTTTTTATATTTGTTTATAAAGAGATGTTAAGATAGTTACTGCTATTCATTAATAAAGATAAATGGAGTATTTATGTCTTCAATATCATTCTCAATTGCACCTGATATTGCCCCACAGCGTTTACCAGGTTGGTATATTTTTGCTACTTGGTTACAAAAACAAATTAATTGTTCTATTACAACAACTGACTATAGCTCTTTTGAAAAACAAAAAGATGCATTATTAGAGGGTAAAATTGATCTACTATACGCAAATCCTTACGATGCAGGATGGCTCGTTAGAGAACAGAAATTCATTGCCTTAGCACAACCTCAAAATGCAGTGGCTGAGGTTACTGTTGTTAGTCTGAAAAAGTCTGATATTCATGCCGTCACAGATATCCCAAATGGGGTTAAAGTTGCAGCAGCTGACAATGCAGATTTAAGAATGCTTGGCGCTATTTTATTAGAGCCTGCAAATCTCACAAAAGAAGATTTTACTTTCGTAGATGCGAATAATCATATCCTTGCGATTAAAGCGTTATTAAATGGTACTGCAGATATTGCAATGATCCCTACTGCAACTTACAAAGGATTAAGTAATACGATTTCATCTGATCTTGAGTTCTTAGTGTCAACTCAACCTTATGATATTGAGACAGTCGCACACTGCTTCGTGCTTTCTCCTAAAATGGCAGAGTTTGAAGGTGCTATTAAGGAAACACTTAGAAATATGAAAGAAAGCGATTCAGGAAAGAAAATTCTCGAAGATCTTGGCGTTGCAGATTGGAAAGTTCTAGAAAATAAAGAAGAGATCGCTTTTATGATTGATCTCATCTATGCACTACAAGTTTAGCGACCTATAAAAAAGCGCTAAAACAAAAAACGATTCTTAAATAGAATCGTTTTTTTATTTTATGCAGATAAATACTTTTCAGTAATTAATGCAGAGTTTTCGCTTGCTATTTTAAGGTACGTTTCAAAATCAATGTCATTTCCTTCATTGTGTGTAACATCACTCAATGCTCTCAATACAATCCACGGTGTCATTGTTTTCTCACATACTGCGGCAATCGCTGTTGCTTCCATATCTACGGCGATGGCTTCTTTAAATATTGATTGAATACGTTTAAAAGCCTCAGAATCTTTCGTGACAAACTGATCTCCAGAGACAATAAGCCCCACATGTACAGTCAATCCTTGTGATTTAATAATTTTTGAAATCGACGCTATATTTGAGTTGTTATTCACAAAAATAAAGCGAGGATCCGTAATTGTATTAGGACCGATATCAAAATCATGATATTGAAGCTTATTTGCAACAACAATATCTCCCACAGATTGATTTGCTAGAGTCCCGCCAGCACTTCCAATATTAATAACCGTTTCGGGTGAGTAGTATTTGATTAATGAGGTTGTTGTATAGGCTGCATTTACTTTCCCTATACCTGACTTAGCAACCACAACTTTTTGCCCGCCAAGCAATCCTTCACATACTTCTATCGAATCAATCATAATTTGTTTACATTCTTGCATTCGATTTTTTAATGCTTGGACCTCTTCATCCATCGCCCCAATAATTAAAACGATATTACTCATCACAATCCTCTTGATAAAATAAAATAACATTATAACGTTAATTATTGATTTATAGTTTGATAAAAAAAAATATCACTCTATAATGGCGTTTTTTATCCCAAGGGTCTATCAGCTCCTGATAGTGTTGTTCTCCTCTTTGTCATGGGGATGTTTTATGGAAGTAAATCAACCACCCGACGATACTACTCGTCTTCCTACCCTTTTTGAATCTTTAATCCCAATCATTTTCATGATGTTTGCGCTCGTGATCGGTGTATTTTTTCTAAAAACCGATCCGCATATTCCCTTGCTTGTGAGTGTATGTGTGGGAATTTTAGTTGCGCTCTATTTAGGTTATCCTTGGAAAAGAATTGAAACAGGAATGCTAGATGCCGTTCGCTTAGCATTACAAGCCATCGTTATTCTGATTGTAATCGGAACAATTATTGCTTCCTGGATTGCTGCGGGGATTGTTCCCACATTAATTTATTATGGCCTTAATATTTTAGGTCCTAAAAATTTCCTTGTAGCTGCATGTGCAATTTGCTGCATTATATCAGTCGCTTCAGGAAATGCATGGACGGCTGCAGGAACGATTGGAATCGCAATTATGGGAATTGGCTATGGTCTCGGGATTAAACCTGAAATGGTAGCGGGAGCAGTAATTTCTGGCGTCTATTTTGGCGATAAAATATCTCCTCTTTCTGAATCAACTAATTTAGCGCCTGGGATTGTTGGTGTTGATTTATTTGAACATATAAAATACATGCTCTTTACAACCATCCCAGCGCTTGTTATTTCTCTTATTTTATTCGCAATCTTAGGGTATTACACAACGGGAGATACAAGCGTAAATAATACTGTTGCGGAGTCACTTCAACATGATTTAAAAGGGCTCTTTTTTATTTCTCCTTGGCTCTTAGTAATTCCTTCTCTTATTATTGTTATTATGATTTTTAAAATCCCCGCCTTCCCTGGGTTAATGATAGGCTCCACACTTGGGGTACTATGTGCCATTTTCGTTCAAGGTGCTGAACCAAGCATGGTCATCAATGCACTTTATAATGGATATTCAATTTCAACCGAAAATGAAATTCTAGAAAAGCTTTTAAATAATGGCGGAATAAACTCCGTTCTCTACACGGTCTCTCTCGTTATTATTGCAATGTGCTTTGGCGGTATCTTAGAATTCACACATATCTTTGAAGTGATAGTCCAACATATTGTTAAAATTGCTCGTAAAACAAAAAGTTTGGTTGTGGCAACAGTATCAACGTGCATTATTGGTAATATTGTGGGGTGTGACCAATATATGTCGATTATTGTTCCAGGAAGAATGTATGCGGATGAGTACCGTCGTCGTGGTTTAAAACCAAAACTACTTTCTAGAACACTTGAGGATGCAGGAACAATGACCTCTCCACTCGTTCCTTGGAATACGTGTGGTGCATTTATGACGACAACACTTGGTGTTGCATCATTTAGTTATCTTCCTTATACATTCTTATGCCTGCTAAGCCCTATTATTGCCATTATTTATGGCCTGACGGGCTTTACAATCGAATATTATGAGGATGGTGAACAGCCTAAAAAGGTAAAGCGTTTCCGTATGGGGAAACGCATTTAAGACCTATTTAAGATACAAACTTTAATCCACACACACCAAAAATAATACAGAGAACACTTAAAATGCGTTTGATATTTTTGGATTCATG
>CAZBKP010000122.1:0-5871 GCA_964492525.1 uncultured Cardiobacteriales bacterium | reverse complement strand
ATTAGTATCATTAATGTAATCTGCATGTATTGACTCGATTGAATGTGTCTGTGATAACCATTTTGGCGCTGATGGCAAGGAGAGTTTTTCTACCACTATATCGCGATTACGAATTACATGGCTCTTATTATCTGAGCTACTTAGGCTTAAGTTAAGAGAATTGAAGGGTTCTAAACTAACACCTCCAAGACGCGTTGTTGTATATGCATGAATATGTGAGGGGGCGGGCCATGATGGTTTTATAACAGGGAAATCATTAATAAACGATAGCGTATTCATGATGTTTGAGTCCAATTCTGTTCAATATCTTTTTTAAAGGCGTAAAGTAATTGTTCAAAATCTTCAGGGTATTCTGATTCAAAGGTTAGTGCTTCTCCAGAGGTTGGGTGTATTAATGATAATTTTTTTGCATGAAGTGCTTGTCTTTTGAAACTACGAAGAATCTCTATTTGCTCTTCCTCCATTTTTTGTGGAAGCCTAAGTCTTCCTCCATAAGTTGCATCTCCAAATAGAGGGTGATGAATATGACTCATGTGAACACGTATTTGGTGTGTGCGACCTGTTTCTAATTTGCATTCAATGAAAGTATGTCCTCGAAAATGTTCCAATACTCTTACATGAGTAATTGCAGACTTTCCAATTGCTTGCGCACTCATTTTTTTGCGATCCGTTTTATGACGACCGATCGGAATATCAATCGTTTGTCCTGATATGATCTCTCCATTCGCAATTGCATGATAAGTTCTCCCCATCGAATGATCAGCTAACTGCTCTGTTAAGTGATAGTACGCATCGAGTGTTTTGGCAACAACCATAAGGCCAGAAGTATCTTTGTCTAAACGGTGAACGATTCCTGCTCTAGGAAGTAAATGAGCATTAGGATTATGTGATAAAAGTGCGTTTAGCAAAGTGCCATCTGGATTTCCTGCTGCAGGATGTACAACTAGACCGGCAGGTTTATTGATCACAATAATATCATCATCCTCATAAATGATATTGAGTGGAATATCTTGAGGTTTCGCATTATTTAAGAAGTCTTGTTCTAAAGAAATTGTGATTTGAATCGATTCTCCACCATACACTTTATCTTTTAGTTTGGGCTTCTTCCCATTTACAGTTGCTTGATCGGACCTTATCGCATCTTGTATTTTGTTACGAGAAAAAGAGGGAAGAAGTTCCGCTAAAACAACATCAAGTCGTTTACCGGCAGAGCTCATTGGAATAGTGAGTAAAAAAGTTTCTGTAGGAAGCATAATTTTATGAGTATAATAGCCAAAATTATTTTTAATTAAAAATTATCGAAATACTTTTGGATGTTTAAAACATGAATAAAAAGGGTTTATATTGTACCGCAATTTTCTCCTCTCTGTTATTGATTGTGGGATGCTCATCGACGAAAAAAGAAGATCGCTACCGTGCGATGTCTGGAAGTCAATTGTTGACAGAAGGAAAGCAAAGTATGGAGAGTGGGAGCTACAAAGAGTCCGTAGAGCGTTTTGATGTGATCGAAGCAAGATTCCCTCAAGGTACTTATGCAGAGCAAGCGAAACTAAATAAAATTTATGCTTACTATTTAGATAGAGAAGATGATGAAGCTCTTCGCGAAGTAAATGAATTTATTAAGCTATATCCACATCATGAGTATGTTGCTTATGCATGGTATATGAAAGGTTTAATCCATTTTGATAAAGCTCGTTCCATCATAGACAAACTTCTTCCTCCAGATCGTTCTCAAATTGACCAAAAACAGTTAACAGATTCTATGGAAGCTTTTTTGTATATTCTGAAGAATTATCCTAATAGCCAATATGCAGATGATGCTGCAAAGCGTGTTACTTACTTGAGGAATACATTGGCACAATCAGAAATTCATATTGCTAACTTTTATCTTGATCGAAAAGCATATGTTGGGGCAGCTAATCGCGCTCAATTTGTAATCGACAATTATGACGGTGCTCCTGCAATGGCGGATGCTTTATATATACAAGTGGTTGCTTACCGCGCACTGAAGTTGAATGATATTGCAAATGATCGTTTGCGTATTTTTCAACAAAACTTCCCAAGTGATGAGCGCCTAAAAACGTTGTAATAATTAATGATTTTATATGTTTATAAAAGCCTGTGGTGGATTGTTCTACCATGGGTTTTGTTATTTAGATGGGTTAAAGATCGGCGTTCAGGCAATGCAAATCATTACTTGTTTGAGAGACTAGGATTCTCTTTAGCTACTCAACCACACGATATCATGCTACACGCTGTATCGTTAGGAGAAGTCAGAGCAATTACCTCCCTTGTTCGAGCAATACTCAAAAAATATCCAAATTGTAAGGTATTAGTCACGACAACAACACTTACAGGAAGAGAGCAACTTCAACAAACTTTTAAAAAACAAATTTCTATCTGTTTTTTACCTCATGATATCGGTTTTTTTATCAATCGTTTTCTAAGAAAGATCCAGCCAAAACTCGTTCTCATATTGGAAACAGAAATATGGCCGAATCTTATTGTGGAAGCAGAGAAGCTAAACATTCCTGTTTATATTATAAGTGCCTGTTTATCCGATCGATCTTTTAAAGGCTATCGTCGTTTTTCTAGAACAATTCAAAATATTCTTAAAAATGTACAGGTTATGACTCAAACAGAAAAGGATGCAGAACATTTTTCTTTATTAGGAGTACAAAATCCAATTGTAATGGGGAATATTAAATACAATGTTACGCCTCCTGATGATTTAGATGATATAGTTGCTATCCTATCCCCAAAAACTCAAAAAATACGGATTACGTTAGCAAGTAGCCATGATGATGAGGAAAAACTATTCTTAGATGTTGCCAATCAACTTAATAAAAAATATCCAGATATTTGTTTTGCGATTGCACCACGTCATCCTGAGCGCTTTGAAAGTGTTGAACATTTAATTCAATCTTCAGGGTTAACCTATCAAAAGCGGAGTAATACTGAATTTAAAGCATTTTCATCATCCTCTGATGTTTGGTATTTTGATACAATTGGCGAATTATTTTATCTGTATGGCGTATCTGACATCATCGTGTTGGGAGGGAGTTTTGTTCCTGTCGGAGGACATAACATTCTCGAACCTGCACTTCTTGGTAAAGCAATTGTTATAGGTGAATACTATCAAACTATTGATGCCATTGTTTCTGATTTTGTTGCTCAAAATGCAATTGTCATCTCATCACGAGGGGAATTGTATTATCAATTATGTGCATTAATAGAGAGCAAATATAAGCGTAAAACAATAGGGGATAATGCTATGAATGCGGCCTTAAGAAATCAGAATACAGTTTCTATAGTTATGAGCGAAATAGAAAAATATTTAGGGGGGGGATTGTAATGGCTGATGCGCAAAATAAATTCATGCAACTAAGAAAGTCCCTACAAGAACTCTATATTCCTCCTATGACTAAAATAAGCACAGAAATCCGTTTCTTAGAACGGCTCATTTCTAGGAAACCTATTTATAGTCGTTTATCAGATCCTAATACCTGGCAATATGAATCATTTAAGGAACAGTATCAAAATATGAGTTCTGAAATATTGTTAAATAGAGTTGAAGTATTAGAGCGTTATCTATCTTCATCTGCTATAGGGATGACCCCATTTTCTAATGAATATACCTTACAAATAAATCATATTATTCCATATATTGAGTGGGGAAAATTAGAAGAAAGTTTTGCAATCAGTGATTTTTTAGGGTATCCATTTGTAATTGTTTTTGCCTCTGAATTAAGTTTATCAGATATAGAATCAATGTTGGAAACACTAGCAGAAAATGTTATTACAAGAAAGCCTATAGATGTCATTTTTGTAGATAAAAATAAAGACGTGAAATTAAATAGTATGTACAATAATATAAGGTGTTTTGATCTAGATACAAATAGTGTCAGAATAGGAGATGTTTATACGCAATATCGAGTCAAGTCTAAGGTTACACTGAATTTGTTTAACATTAATAGTAAAATGATCTTTTTGATCGATAATAATGGAAAATTACAAAATATGTATGCAAAACAAGAAATTCCAGACTTGATTAAAACTTTTTCATTAATGGGGTAGACTACTATGCAACTTTGGGAAAAAAGTCGGTCAATCAAACATAATACGATTCGTTTGCGAATTATATTTTTAATTATATATTTTTTGGCCTCTTGTATTGTTGGGTCGATCCTAAGTTTATTTACAGGCTTTTCTGCATGGCTATTCATTGTTGCCGTCAATATTTTTATGTTGATCAATGTGAAAATGAAATTTGATGAAATGAGTCAAGGAATTGACTATATTTTAAATAAATTAGGCGCAGTTAGAATTGATGAATTTAATCGGAATATTATTGTCAAACGATTCGCTAATGTTGCAAATGAAATGTCGATTGCAGCGGGAATATCTACCCCTAAACTCTATTTGATTCCAACATATGATATCAATGCAATGGCCATTGCAACAACGGATAAAGATACTGCGATTGCAATTACAGAAGGGGCTTTAACGCGTTTGACAAGAAGTGAAATGCAAGGGCTAGTCGCTCATGAAATAAGTCATATTTTACATAAAGATCCTATTATGAATTTCCAATTAATAGGGTGGTTATCAGGTCTTCAAAGTATTTATCTATATGGATATGGGTTGTTTAAGTTTTTGACTTTTGGAGCACTCGGAGATCTAGATCGGATGAATCGGCTCTGTTTGGGGTATTCTTTAAGAACAGTTTCATCTGGGAATGGTAAGGTAGATAGTGATCTCAATGGATTCTTGTTTTTTCTCTATTTCTTTATTTTTCCAGGATTAATATTATCATTTCTATCTTTTTCTATAATGGTAATAGGGTCATTAGGTGCGATAACGGCAAGAATCATTAAATCATTTATATCGAGACAAAGAGAGTACTTGGCAGATGCTGAAGCTGTACGTTTTGCTAGAGGAAATTACATTGTAGATGTGTTAAAAAAGATTGGTTATTTGCCATTGGAAGAGGAAGAGTCAACTTCTCAAATGGATGAAAAGCATCAAGAGTTTTCTCATTTTTATATGAATAATAATCAAACAATAAAGCAAAAATCTTCATTATTTGATACTCATCCCCCTATTCTAAATAGAATTAGAGCCATTAATCCACGATTTATGCCTCCAAAAGATCATGAAATTATAAAAATGGATAAATCTTTTGTGGATCATAATGAGCAAGACGAATCTTTAGAAAATGCATTATTATCCTATGCACATGAGAGAAGGAATAATATTCAGCATAATTGCGTCAAAGTACTAGGGCTCGATGCATCCAATGAACTTTTTTATAAAAGACTCGCAAACTGTATTGCTGTCTTTTTATCTGTTGGTGATGGCTCTCATCGAGAGCAATTACAATGGCTAAAGAAACATTATGGCGATAAAATGATGGTGTTTATTGAGCGTAGCTTACATGAGCAAAAAAATAAACCGAAATTAAGTAGAATTAAAATTTTGAATGAAGATTTACCTGATTTTTCAAAGCTAGAACCCTATGAACAAAAAAATATTATCCATGTGTTTAAACAACTTATTGAAATGGATAGCATTGTAACGCCCTATGAGTATGCTATTTGGCGCGTTTTTATATATCATTTTAAACGTATGGGAAATAGATCGAATATGTCATTTCATACCTATACAGATACGATAGACTCTTTAGGTGATGATATTGCATTAATGTTTAACGGATGTGTAAAACTCATGTTCGATAAAGAGCAATCTGCTATTGCTTGTTTCGGTGATATTATGGCATCTTTGGGCTTAGATAAAGCGTATAATAGCGAACTTGGTTGGAAAGAGTGCTTAGATAAATCCATTGATCGTGTACAAATGATCGCACCGGAA
>CAZBKP010000121.1:0-5882 GCA_964492525.1 uncultured Cardiobacteriales bacterium | reverse complement strand
GTCAGCGCGGGGCGTTTATCTCCAAATGATTCTCAGCGCATAATGCGTGCTTTAGAAGTTGTGCTTAGTACAGGAAAGACAATCAACGAGTTTTGGGAGATGCCCCCTAAAGAAGCACTTCCCTACCCTTATCTAAAATTTGCCTTAACCTATTCTGATATTCCCCGAGCCAATGCACAAATGGAAGCACGGTTTCATCAAATGATTCATATGGGATTTATTGATGAAGTCGCAACATTAAAAGAGAAATATCCCGAACTCAATAGTGATTATCCTTCACAACGCGCGGTTGGATATCGTCAAATCTGGGATTATTTAGAGGGCATTTACACAAAAGAAGAAGCGATAGAGCGCGGAATTATCGCAACGCGCCAATATGCAAAACGCCAACGCACATGGTTAAGGAGCGAACCGAACCTGACTCTTATTAATATTCACGAAATGGATCCAAAACCACTGATTTTAAACTATATTTAAAATTTTCATCATTTTAAATATTCAGGTTTCTTACCGCTAAAAACAATCAAATATGAAATAAGAATTCTCGTAAAAAAAGATGAAACTTTCCTATAAGCCAAACATCAACCTATAACCTTTTTTAAGCCAATTAATCATTTCGATGTTTAAAATTAAGATAAACATTTATGATGCTATCGATAAGATACAAAATTCTCGATTTAAGCTCCCTATACATCATCGGAGTTGCAATGATCCAGTCTTTTACCATCAAATAAAATGTCCCTGTGAAAATCACAAAAAATAATATTCTGATATTCCAATCTAACCAAAAAGCAAATCCACCTTGGGTTGCAGGCTGAAGAAGATCAGCATCCCCCATGAATGTAAGTGTCATTAAAAAGCAAAGGATACTTGCAAAAAGAACAATAAGATAAAAGAACATTTTGAAGTAAGAGTGCTTTTTCCCTGTTTTACGGTCTAAATTATTTCTTTCAGTAAATAAGTAATCACCTGTTTTCCTTGTTTTATCTCTACGAAGAGGAGAAATAATAAATTCTCTTGTAAAAAGAGGACTTTTTTGTACATGTTTGATAAAGAGAAACAGTTTGATTGGAATTGTAATATAGATCAGTGAAACAAGAATTTTTAGATGAATATCTGCTTTCTTTAATATCACAAATGTAAAGGTATCCTGGAACCACAGAGTGAACTTTTGAAGCCAAATAGAAGGCGTCGAATCAAATAACCAATATACAATAATTAAATCAATAACACATATGCAGTAGTAAGTCTTCGCGTAAATGTTGCTATTTATGAAGAAAAAGATTGAGCCTAGTAATAGGGGATAAAAGATATAAGGATTTCCATAAATTCCTATGCCATCAAATGTAGCATTGAAGAAATCATTTTTTACTGGCATTAAGGTAAACACCAAAATAAGCAAAATCACTATAATAATGAAATATACATTTTTGTTCTTCATAATTTAATTCTATGAAAATCAGTCGATGTCTCTTTGCTCTTGAGCATTCATATAACGAAATATTTGCATAAGCCTTCTATAACATGTCAATAAACTTCCAATGATGATAATCCATAAGGTGATCTGAAAAATAAGACTTTTATTCCCTAGATAAGGAAGTAGAAATATCGTAATTAAGATTGCAACGCTCATTGTCGCCATGCGATGCTGCTTCGCAAAAGGGCCACTAAAAAATGCAGGGCTACCCATTGATACACCGAGCACTCGAATATAAGCAGTTAAAGCAGCAAAAAGTGCAGCTAGTAATCCAAAGGAAAATCCTTGGCTGTAACCCGTTGCTAGACCAAGCCCTATAAAAAATAGCGTATCACTTACCCGATCTGGAACTTCATTGAAAAGTTCTCCTGCAGGGGTTACTTTTCCACCCTCAATTGCAACCATCCCATCAATTAAATTACACAACAACCTTGCCTGAACACCAATTAAAGCAATGATAAGAAGCAAAATTTGAATAAACAGCAATGAAGATGCTTGCCAAAATGCCAAAGCTAAACAAGCAATAAATGCCGGCACAATACTAAAGAGAGATATTTGATTTGGAGTGATCTCTTTTTGAGATAACCATTTAGCGAGTTGGATAATATAGCGATTATCTCTCATTTTGATAGGACGTCTTTTATTCATTGTATATCCTTATATTTATTCAAAAAAAGCATGTTAGAAATTATAATATATTTTCAACCAAACAGTTTATTGATACACGGAAACTCCTAGATGCTCTAGCTCTTGCAGAGCTATTTTAGGAAGGTGCTTATCCGTGATAATAGCATCAAATTTTGATATAGGAAGTGCAATAAATGTTGCAATCCTTCCATATTTAGAAGAGTCTGTAAGAAGATAGCGTTTTCGACTAATCTCTGCAACGGCTTCTTTTACAGGGACTTTATTCTCATCAGGTGTAGAAATGCCTTTGAGATTCCAAGAGGATGCGGAAATAAACGCAATATCTACAATAAAATTCTGAAGAGCCTTTGCGGTCATTGTTCCAACCGTAGAGTTATTCTCTTTTCGAACTCTTCCACCCGCGAGAATCAGCTCCGCATTGCTGTGCTTTATAAGATAATTCGTTATTACAATATCATTGGTAATGATTGTTAAATCACTGCGATGTGAAATTTTCTGTGCGAGTGAAAGGACTGTGGTGCCTGCATCTAGATAGATACACGCATTTTGTGGAATCATTTCACTGGCGATATTGGCGATTGCAGTCTTCTCTTCAGACATCATTTGCGCTTTTTCAGCGTGTGTTGGCTCGGATAACAGTCTTTCTAACGCCCTAACCCCCCCAGAAACAGAGACCGCTTTCCCTTCTTTTTCTAAGGTATCAATATCGCGCCAAATGGTCATGTAAGAGACCTCGAAAATTTTACATAACTCTTGAATGCTCACGACTTCGTGTTGTTGGAGCATATTCAATATCTCTTTTTGCCGTTCAAGGGGAATCATTTTATTCCTTAGTTTTCTGGAAAATTTGTCTTAATTCTATCTTAAAAAAATAATATAAGTCTTCTTTTTGAAAATAAATGTTGAAATATGATGAAATATGTTGGATATTGTTATTAAAGAACTACAAACTAACTACATTTTCTTCAAAGGAGTCTTTTTATGAGTGATGGGTACATATTAGCGGTGGCCATTCTTGGAGTTCTAGGACTCCTATTAATGGTGATTAAATTTAAAATACAGCCTTTCGTTGCTTTGCTACTCGTGAGCCTTATTGTCGCTTTGGCTGCGGGCATTCCAATGAATAAGGTTGTCGGTGTGATGACAACGGGAATGGGTAAAGTACTCGGCTCTGTCACTATGATTGTTGGACTAGGCGCAATGTTAGGACAACTCATTGAGAAAACAGGGGGCGCTGAATCCATTGCAAATTATTTTAGTAAGCTCCTTGGTGCAAAAAGGGCCATTCCTGCATTGACGGTTTCTGCATTTATTCTAGGTATTCCAGTATTTTTTGATGTTGGATTCATTATTCTAGCTCCCATTATTTATGGTTTTGCTCGAGTTGCAAAAGTATCTCCCCTTAAATTTGGACTTCCTGTTGCGGGAGTTATGCTCACTGTACACGTCGCACTTCCTCCCCATCCAGGCCCGATTTCAGCGGCAGAATTGACAAGTGCAGATATTGGTATTCTTACAATTATCGGCCTTGCTATTTGTGCGTTTGTAGGGGTGATTGCCTATTTTGTGTCAAAATGGATTAATCGAAAAGAGTATCCAAGCACACTCCCAAAAGAAGTTGAAGATACTACAATTGTGATGACAGAAGCTGATCTTAATAAAAAAGCAAAGACTGCGCCGAATCCTTATCTCATCTCATTTTTAATCATTGCACCTATTCTTCTAATTATGCTTGGTACTGTGTCAAATGCACTGGTAAGTGGTGAGTCTTCTATAAAGTCTCTATTTAACTTTTTAGGATCTCCTGTGGTTGCCTTGATGATCGGATTGATTCTTGCATTTTATTTTTTAGGTATTCGTCGCAAATATACTCTTGACCAAATTAGCAACGCGATGGGTGATGCATTACCCTCTGCAGCCGTTGTGATTATGGTAACAGGAGCAGGTGGTGTGTTTGGGAACGTACTCGTTGAATCAGGAGTTGGAAGAGCGCTCTCTGATCTACTCACTTCGATCGGTTTGCCCATCATGTTAGCTGCATTCATTATCTCTCTTGCACTCAGAGCTTCGCAAGGTTCTGCAACGGTTGCAATTTTAACAACGGCAGGTTTACTCTCAGAATCTCTGATTGGATTAAGTTCAACACAAATTGTCTTGGTTACACTTGCAATGTGCTTTGGTGGACTCGGACTCTCTCACGTGAATGACTCAGGATTCTGGATTGTTACAAAGTATCTAGGGCTCTCTGTAGAAGATGGGCTTAAAACATGGACAATTCTAACCACGATCTTAGGCGTTTCAGGATTCTTAATGACATGGTTAATTTGGGCAATTATTTAAATTTACTTTTAAGGAGCTTTATATGAGCAATCAATTTTCTCTCGCTGTGATTGGATTAGGTTCAATGGGAATGGGCGCGGCAAAATCTGCCATACGCGCAGGTATTAAAACATACGGTATTGATATTAATGAAAATGCCCTTGAGGAATTAAAAAAAGAGGGGGTAACTGAGGTAGGAAAAGATTGTATTCCATTTGCTCAATCATTGGATGCCGTACTCGTTTATGTTGTCAATGCTGCGCAGGTGAAGGCGGTTCTTTTTGGAGAAAATGGGCTAGCTAAACATCTAAAGCCAAACACGCCTGTTATGGTTTCAGCGACGATTGCCTCAGAAGATGCGAAAGAAATTGAGAAGAAACTCTCCGAGTATCAGCTCCCCATGCTGGATGCGCCTGTATCAGGCGGGTCTATCAAAGCAAATAGCGGAGATATAACCGTTATGGCCTCTGGAAAAGCTGAAACATTTAAAACACTACAGCCTGTCTTAGATGCGATTGCGGCAAAAGTTTATAATATTGGAGAGGAAATTGGTCTTGGTTCAACGGTAAAAATTGTTCATCAACTCCTCGCAGGTGTACATATTGCGGCAGGTGCAGAAGCAATGGCATTGGCAGCACGTGCAGATATTCCACTAGAGGTTATGTATGATGTTGTTATCAATGCTGCGGGGAATTCTTGGATGTTTGAGAATCGTATGAAGCATGTGGTCGATGGTGATTACTCACCTAAATCTGCGGTGGATATCTTTGTCAAAGATTTAAATTTAGTAAGAGATACTGCAAAAGCACTTAAGTTCCCTCTTCCACTTGCATCTACTGCGCTTAATATGTTTACGGAGGCCTCTAATAAAGGGCTTGGAAAAGAAGATGATAGTGCGGTTATTAAAATTTTCTCAGGCATTGAATTACCTAAATCTAAATAAGGAGCCATTATGAAAATTGGTGTGATTGCAGATGACTTTACAGGTGCAACAGATATTGCGAGCTTTCTTGTTGAAAATGGGCTTTCAACCATGCAATTTAATGGGACGCCAAAAGAAGATGAAACCATTACAACAGATGCTGTTGTTATTAGTTTAAAGAGTCGATCTATTCCGAAAGATGACGCAATATCAATTTCTTTAGAGGCTATGAATTGGCTTAAATCTAAAGGGTGTGATCAGATTTATTTTAAATATTGCTCTACGTTTGATAGTACAGAAAAAGGGAATATTGGTCCTGTCACGGATGCAATTCTAGAGGCATTAAATGAAACGACAACGATCATCTCTCCTGCCCTTCCTGTGAATGGTAGAACTGTATATAAAGGATATCTTTTTGTTTTAAATCAGTTGCTTTCTGAATCACCGATGAAAAACCTCCCCCTTAATCCGATGCATGATAGTAATTTGATGCGATTAATGGAGATGCAAGGTAAA
>CAZBKP010000120.1:0-5946 GCA_964492525.1 uncultured Cardiobacteriales bacterium | reverse complement strand
AAGAACAACTCTCCTTGAGAAAATATTATCTAACTTCTGGCAAGATATGATACTATCCACATAGGTATAATTTGAGATATTTATCAAAAATGATTAATTTTTTAGGAGAATTTGAGCTAAAGATAGACGCTAAAAAGCGCGTCATGCTCCCTGCTACCCTAAAAAAACAGCTCAATGGTGAGGATCACTTTGTTATTAATCGTGCATTTGATAAATGTTTAAATCTCTACCCTTACAGCGTTTGGCAACAAGTCGATGCTGATTTAAGTAAACTCAATCAATTTGTTAAAAAAGAGCGTGATTTTGTACGCTATGTTCGAGGTGGGGCAAGCGAAATCATATTAGATGGACAAGGGCGTTTTGCGGTACCTTCTCGTTTAATGGAATACGCAAGTATCTCTTCTGAAATTATCCTTCTCGGAAATGGTTCATTGATTGAAGTTTGGGATCTTGCGACGTATGAAAACTACCTCAATATTGATGCAGATGACTTCTCATCCCTTGCTGAAGAAGTTATGGTTAAATACGAAGAGGAAGATCTCTTTGAATATGATGAGAGTATTGTCGTCCCCATTATGCGCCGATAGCCTATGAAAATAGGGATTTTTGACTCAGGAATCGGTGGACTGTCTGTTTTAAATGCATTTGTGCGCTTCCCTATTAATGCACATTATTTTTATATTGCCGATTCAAAATATGCCCCTTACGGATTAAAAACGAAAGAAGAGATTGATCAACGCGTTCATGCTATTTGCAAGCATTTTATCGAAAAACTGCACGTCGATTTAATTGTCATTGCGTGCAATACTGCAACGGCGACAAGTGCAGATGATATCCGATCCATTTATCCAAACACTCCTATTTTAGGGATTGAACCTGCAATCAAGCCCGCAGCTCTTCACTCTAAAACTCATCAAATTGCCATTGCGGCAACAACGCTCACATTAGAAAGCAATCGCCTTTCTCAGCTGATTACTCGTTTTGCAGACAATACTAAAGTCTATAAACTGTATGCAGATAGGTGGGTGCCTGCGATCGAAAAGGGGATATTAGATGAAGAAAATTTTAGCCCCATTATTGAAACGGTCATCGAACCGATACAAAATACAGCGGTTGATTACTTTATTTTGGGGTGCACCCATTTCCCTTTTATAGAGTCTCTTATTGCAAAGCAACTCTCACCTTCTGTTACGCTATTAAATCCTGCATCTTCTGTTGCAAAATATGCCTATGACATTATTCAAAAGCACCAATTTATATTGGAAGATCACTCAAATTTTCACTATTATACAACGGGCGATTTAAACACATTCAATCTCCAACTCGAGCATCTTTCCGTTCCTGTTGGGCACACCGAAGTCTTATTAATTTAAAACAAAGGATATTTATTTTATGGCTACTGAGCTGAAGGAAATTTTTCGCAAAGATTACCAAGCCCCAAATTTTTGGGTAACGGATGTAATGCTAAATTTTGACCTTCAAACGAATGCAACCATTGTACGCACACAACTCACTCTTCAGAAAAATTTACAAAGAGAAATGCGATCATTTACATTAAATGGCGCGCCAAATATCAAGCTCCTTGAATGTATGGTCAATGGAGAAATCCTTGATCCTACACATCTCATTAATGATGAAAATAACATTATATTAAACGATCTTGAGGATCAAACGACTCTTCAACTCACTTGTGAAATAAACCCTATCGCCAATACTGCGCTCGAGGGATTGTATCTATCCAATGGAATTTTCTGTAGTGACTGTGAGCCAGAAGGTTTTCGTCACATCACCTTTTTCCCAGATCGCCCTGATATCATGGCGAAATATACTGTACGAATCACCGCAGATAAAACCCACTACCCTGTTCTTCTCTCTAATGGAAATCTCATCGAAAAAGGGGATCTCGACGAGAATAAACATTATGCAATTTGGCATGATCCTTTTCCAAAACCAAGTTATCTTTTTGCGCTTGTCGCAGGTGATCTCGCTTTTATAGAAGATCGGCATCTTCGTCCGAATGGTAAACCTGTAACACTTCGCATATATTCTAGCCATGAAGAAATTGATCAATGCCATTATGCTTTAGGGGCACTCAAACGTGCGATGGAATGGGATGAATCTCGCTATGGTTTAGTTTGTGATTTAGATTATTACAATATCGTCGCCATTCATGATTTCAATGGTGGCGCAATGGAAAATAAAGGGCTCAATATTTTTAATGCAAAATATGTGCTTGCAAATCCAGAAATCGCAACCGATAGTGACTTTGAAACCATAGAATCCATTATTGGTCATGAGTATTTTCATAATTGGACAGGAAACCGTATTACGTGTCGTGACTGGTTCCAGCTCTCGTTAAAAGAGGGACTTACTGTTTTTCGTGATCAAGAGTTTACAAGTGATCTTCACCATAGAGGATTAAAACGCATTGATGATGTTAAGCTTCTTCGAGCGCATCAATTTCCTGAGGATGCCGGCAAGTTACGACACCCCATCCGTCCTGAAAGCTATGTAGAAATGCGAAACTTTTACACCACAACCGTCTATGAGAAAGGAGCAGAAGTTGTTCGTTTGTACCAAACATTATTAGGCAAAGAGGGCTTTGATAAAGGGCTTAAATATTACATTGATAAGTTTGATGGAACCGCCGCAACCTGTAGTGATTTTCTCTCATCCATGGAAGCTGCCAATAATACCCAATTAACCCATTTTGAGCGCTGGTATAGCCAATCAGGAACACCCCGTGTAAAGGTGACGTCTCATTATGATGAAAATGGTATTACGCTTCGTTTTAAACAATCTTTGATGCCACAAACACCTTCCCCACAGCCCCAAGTGATTCCCATTAAGTATGCATTAATTTCCCCCTCAGGCGATCTTTCGCACGAGAAAACGGTGATTCTTAATGATTGGGAGAAAACCGTAACCTTGAATACTCAACCTTCGGGCACACTCTCGTTCTTACGAGAATTCTCAGCACCGATTATCTTAGAATATGAGTATTCTGATGAGGATCTTCAAACCCTCATTCTTTATGAAACGGATGACTTTGCACGTTGGGAAGCGATGCAGAACTTCTTTGCTCGAATTGTCGCGAGTGATGAGGAGATCGATGACAAAAAAGAGAAGCTGAATGCTCTCTTTGATGAGCTTCTACAAGAAGCGGCTAAAGAGCCTGCACTTTTTGCACTCCTCTTTACACTTCCTGAGGCAAGCTATATTAAAACACGTTATCCAGATATCGATCTTCTCGATCTCTATGAAACACGTCAGGAATTAATCCAATATCTTGCTGCAACGTTTGAAACCAATTGGGCCATTTTATATGAAGCGCACCCTGAAGATGATGTCGATTGTCGTGCGATAAAAAATTGTGCGCTTAGTTATCTTGCCTATTTGAATGACCATGAAGATCGTATCGAGGCCCAGTATGAAAATGCAATCAATATGACCGATCGTTTTGCAGCACTTAAATGTGCCGCCATCAATTGTCATTATCAACGAAATACCTTGTTAAATGACTTTTTAATGCGCTATGAAAATTATCCTTCGGTGGTGGATAAATGGTTCTCATTGCAAGCAAGTAATCCCACTGTCACGTTAATCACTATTGATCGACTTTTTAAACATCCCATGTTTAGTCTTGAGAATCCTAATAGAGCACGCTCATTATTGGCAGCGATTGGGCAAAATAAAATTGCACTTTACAAAAATGGAATCGATATGTTCGAGTGGTTACTAGAATCGATCGAAACATTAGATCGCATCAATCCACAAGTCGCTGCACGATTAGCGACCCCATTTTCACAATTAGACTATCTTCCAAATGATATGCAGGAGGAAGTTAGAACGCTTATTCAAGAGATGTTAAAAACTTCTCATTCTAAAAATTTAACCGAACAATTGAGTAAATCACTATGAGTATCACAGAAAATATTTTAAAACGTCGTACAATCCATCGATTTAAACCCACTCCCGTGGATGATAAATATATAGATGAGGCACTCAAACTTTCAATATATGCGCCCAATCATCACTTAACATTCCCCTACCACTTTTATAAGCTCAAAACCAATATTAAAGAGAAGATGCTTGCACATGCCTATGATACGTTTAAAGCACGCTCAGCTGAAAGTGCAGATCGAAAAATCGAAAAATGGAAAAAAATCCCAGGGTGGATTTTGATCACTCAAAAAAAACAAGAGGATCCTAAGACAGATAAAGAGGATTTTGCATCCATCAGTATCGCGCTCTACATTATGATGCTCGTTTTGGCAGAACATGATATTGGCAGTAAATGGTCTACAGGCTCTCTATTTTTCACCCCTGAATGGTATGAGTTATGCGATATTGATCCAAGTAAAGAAGAAATATTGGGAATGTTTTGGTATGGATACTGTGAAAAAGTTCCAGAATGTCCACCTCGCCCTGAGTTTAACCAATACGTTACCGTAAAGGATTAGGATGACTTTTTCAGATCCCACCCTTTTGCTCTATGCACTCCTCTTTATTGCCGCACTTTCTGCAGGATTTGTTGATTCTATCGCAGGAGGAGGTGGGTTAATTACTGCACCTGTCATGCTAAGCATCGGAGCACCTCCTCATGTAGCCCTCTCTATGGGAAAATATATGGGGGTTTTTGGAACTTCTCTTGCAGGCTATCAATATATTAAAAAAGGAATTATCAAGCCAAACTCCTGGAAATGGTGTGCATTCGCAACGCTCTGTGGCAGTATCCTTGGGGCACTCGCCATTATCTCTATGAATGCAAATTTCATTCGCAAATTTATCCCCCCTCTTTTGATTTTTATTGGTATTTATATGTTAATTCCAAAATCAAAAAATCATGTTGCGTTGCAAGATCGACCGATTTCTAAACAAAAGCAAATTATCTCAGGGCTTTCACTTGGACTATATGATGGCTTTATTGGCCCTGGAACAGGTTCATTTTGGACGGTTTTATACAATAAATTTTTCAATCAAAACTTTATGCTCTCCTCAGGAATTGCCCGCTGTATGAATGCAATTAGCAATGTAGGTGCGATGACGGTATTTATTTTTGCGGGTAAGATTGCTTGGTTTATGGGCGCTATAATGACGGTTGGCTTTATGTTAGGGAGTTATATCGGAGCTAGAAGTGCCATTCGCTATGGTGAAAAATACGTTAAACCTTTTTTCATCATGGTTGTTTTTATTCTCGCAGGTCGCCTAACTTATCTCGAATATTTTGTGCATTAGGAATTTATGGAAGAGATTATTTTAGGCTTTGATTATGGCCTTAAAAATATAGGGGTTTCAGTGGGAAATCGCCTTACCAACACTGCTCAACCTGTAACCATTCTTAAAGCGACGGATGGACAACCGAATTGGGATGAAATTGAGATTCTTATTAAAGAGTGGCAACCCAATGCAATGGTTGTTGGCATTCCCTATACTGCAGATGGCACTGTGACTCCTCACATCCAACGAATTTTGAAGTTTATAAAAAGGCTCCATGGACGATATGGGCTTCCTGTTCATGAAGTTGATGAACGCGCAAGCTCAATGGAAAGTGAGCAATATATTAAACCTTCCAAAAAGCATAAAAAAGGGCAACTTGATGCCCATGCTGCTGCAATTATTGTAGAACGCTATTTAACTAGCTTTTAATACTTCCTCGCACTCATAAAGAAATAATATATTGGTAGCTGTTTAAATACAAAGCATAACTTGCTAAATGAGGAGGAGCCTCTTTTCTTCAGATTCCTGTCCACATTTCCAGCTTCTCAGCCCCGAGTTGTTGGAAGACCACTTTCAGAAGATCTTTAAAAGAGTCAAATTAACTTTGCATATACTCAGGAAAGAGTTTATTAATAAAACAGTTTTAATCAAATTATATATTTGTGTCCAACGCCGCCCCATAAGCTGCTAAAAATGGTGATTGAGGAAGTGTAACAATCTTTTTTC
>CAZBKP010000119.1:2884-5989 GCA_964492525.1 uncultured Cardiobacteriales bacterium | reverse complement strand
AAATTTATGAAGCATCTTTTGTGGGGTTTTGTAGCTGTTTTGGGGGCGTTTTGTCTAGGTTATATTGCTCTAAAAAATGGTGAAATGATCAATGCAATGTGGGTTTTGGTGGCCTCAATATGTGTATATTTAATCGGTTATCGTTACTATGCACTTTACATTGCAAAAAGAGTATTAAGAGTTGATAGTACTCGCCTCACACCAGCATATCGTCACAATGATGGGCTAGATTATGTCCCCACGCGTAAATCGATTCTCTTTGGGCATCATTTTGCTGCAATTGCAGGTGCTGGGCCATTAGTAGGACCTGTTCTAGCTGCTCAAATGGGCTATTTGCCAGGAATGTTATGGCTTCTTGCAGGGGTTGTTTTTGCGGGAGCAGTTCAGGATTTTATGGTGCTGTTTGTTTCTACTAGAAGAGATGGAAAATCTTTGGGCGAACTAGTCAAAATGGAAATGGGTACAATCCCTGGAATTATCGCATTAGTGGCTTGCTTTATGATTATGGTTATTATCCTTGCTGTTCTTGCAATGATTGTCGTTAAAGCCTTAACCCATAGTCCATGGGGAACATTTACCGTTGCATTTACGATTCCACTTGCCGTTTTTATGGGAATTTATATGCGCTATATTCGTCCAGGACGCGTAATTGAAATTTCAATTATTGGTTTTATTTTACTGATGATGGGAATTGTAGGCGGGCAGTATATTGCAGAAAATGCAACGATGAATGCCTTATTTGATCTTGATGGTAAACAGCTTACAATTGCACTTGTAATTTATGGTTTTGTTGCAGCAGTTCTCCCAGTATGGTTGTTGTTAGCTCCACGTGATTATTTATCCACGTTTCTAAAGATTGGTGCAATTATGGCATTAGCTCTTGGTATTATTGTGATAATGCCTGAGCTTAAAATGCCTGCGTTAACAAAATATGCAGCAGGAGGAGGTCCTGTTTGGTCTGGAAATTTATTCCCATTCTTGTTTATCACGATTGCATGTGGTGCAGTGTCAGGATTCCATGCTTTAATTTCATCAGGAACAACGCCTAAGATGCTAGAAAATGAAGATCAAGCATGTTTGATTGGCTATGGTGGTATGTTGATGGAATCATTTGTTGCGATTATGGCGCTTATTTCCGCATGTATTATTGATCCTGGAGTTTATTTTGCGATGAATAGCCCTATCGCATTTTTAAATCCAGAAGGATTGCCCGATTTAGTTCAAGCAGCCGCTACTACAGTGAGTAATATTGGATTCCAAATTACGCCAGAAGATTTACAAAGAATCGCAAAAGATGTGGGTGAAAATAGCATTATTTCTCGCGCTGGGGGAGCACCTACATTAGCTGTTGGTATGGCAACAATTCTACATGGCGCATTAGGTGGGCTTGTTGATATGTCTTTCTGGTATCACTTTGCTATTCTCTTTGAAGCACTCTTCATTTTAACTGCAGTAGATGCGGGAACTCGTTCTGCGCGTTATATGTTACAGGGATTGCTTGCTGTGATTAATCCTTCATTAGGAAGAACAGACTCTTTACCTGCAAACTTAATTGCAACCGCCCTTGTTGTCTCAGCTTGGGGATACTTCTTGTTCCAAGGTGTTGTTGATCCTTTAGGTGGAATTAATACCTTATGGCCATTGTTTGGTATTGCAAATCAGATGCTTGCAGCAATTGCATTAATGTTATGTGCTGCAATTCTGTATAAAATGAAACACCAGCGCTACGCTTGGGTGGCTTTATTTCCAACAGCATGGTTGATTTTATGTACTATGGTCGCAGGTTATCAAAAGGTGTTTTCAAGTGATACGAAAATTGGTTTCTTCTCTCTTGCGAGTAGCCTCAAGGAGAAATTTGTGGATCAACCCTTCGTCCCACAAGGAACTTTTACTTCGATTGAAAAAGTTAATCAGGTAATCTTCAATAACCAAGTGAATGGGACATTAACGTTATTTTTCATGATTGTTGTAGTTGTGCTTGGTATTTATTCATTTAAGACAGGGCTTCAAGGTCTTAGAAGTGAGAAACCTACAGCGAATGAAGTTCCTTATGAGAAATTCCCTGATAAATTACCTTTATCACATTAACTCTGTAAATATGGTATAAATAGTAAAGGCTAATCTACTTTTAGATTAGCCTTCTTTGTTTAAGAGAGGTGGGCGATGTTTAAGAAGATTTCTAAAGCAGGTAAATACTTAGGTCAGATGGCAAACCTAATGGTTGGTATTCCTGATTATGATAACTATGTTCAACATATGAAGTTAAATCATCCTGACAAAACTCCCATGACGTATGAAGAGTTTTTTAGAGAACGACAAGATGCGCGTTATGGCGGAAAAGGTGGATTTAAGTGCTGTTAATAACGCAATTATAGAAGGAGAGAGCATGTTACCCGTTACGATTCTAACTGGCTTTTTGGGTGCTGGAAAAACAACATTTATCAATCATCTGCTGACGAATAACAATACAAAAAAATATGCCATTGTAGAAAATGAATTTGGTGAAGTGAGTATTGATAGTGGCTTATTAAATAAAAGCCAAATGATGGAACTCATAGAACTTAGTAACGGATGCATTTGCTGTAGTGTTCGGGGTGAATTAACTGAAGCATTACATAGTTTATTAGATCGCATCGAAAAGGGGGAAGTTGAGATTGATCATCTCATTTTGGAAACTACAGGTCTTGCAGATCCTGGTCCCATTATTCAAGCCTTTTTTGTCGATGAACGTATTCGTGAATCGGTCTATCTTGATGCAGTAATCACACTTGTCGATGCAGAGCATGCATTGATTCAATTAGATGAGCATAGGGTTGCGGTCGCTCAAATTGGATTTGCCGATCGGATTGTCCTAACAAAAGTAGATCGAATTGATGAAGATCAAAAACAAAAGGTTCTTCATAGGATTAATACTATTAATTCAAAAGCTGATATTTTAGAAGCTGAGTTCGGTGCGATTCCTGCCTCAGCATGGATCGATATTAATGCATTTGAGCTTGATGAGAATTTATCCATTCAACAAGGGAGCTTCCAAGTTTTAAACAATGCCAGCCAATTAAGTTTTAAGCCTTTTCAGGGGAATGCCAGCCAACAGTTTTCATGGAA
>CAZBKP010000119.1:0-2784 GCA_964492525.1 uncultured Cardiobacteriales bacterium | reverse complement strand
AATTCCTCATCACCATGTGAGGAATTTTTTTTTGAATTCAATGAACGATCAGCGAATCACAAGGGGGCATTAAAATTATTTAATGCGGCTAATTTATCTCTCTTACTAAATATAGGGGAAATAAACTTATGTTAACAAATTCGACTGCGTTATCTCCTAACGCAATTTCTTCTTCCGTCGCTTCAGATTCTGCAAGACTGCAAAAGACGCTTGTGTTATGGCAAGTCGTTATGATTGGTCTTGCGTACATGCAACCGATGACCGTGTTCGATACCTTTGGTATCGTCAGTAATAATACGGGGGGGCATGTTCCGACTGCCTATATTGTGACGCTGATCGCAATGATGTTTACCGCATTAAGTTACGGTAAAATGGTGCGCTACTATCCTTCAGCGGGTTCAGCTTATACGTATGCACAGAAATCGATTAATCCCAATGTCGGATTTGTGATCGGTTGGTGTACGATGCTTGATTATCTCTTTAATCCTATGATCAACATTCTTTTAGCAACGATATATCTAAAAAGTCAGCTAGGGGATGTCAATGTTTGGTTTTATGTCATTCCACTTGCTGGAGCAATGACCTTTATCAACTATCGTGGCGTTGAGCTCGTTGCAAAATCCAACAGTATTATTGTCTTTTTCCAATTACTTTTAATGGTCATTTTTATTGTCTTAGTGATTAAGGGATTAATGTTTGGAGAAGTTGGGGCTGGAACGATAGCGAGTACCAAGCCTTTCTTCTCAAGTGATATGCAATTGAGTGCAGTTGCCGCAGGTTCTGCCGTATTGTGTTTCTCATTTCTTGGATTCGATGGATTAAGTTCACTTTCAGAAGAGACGAAAAATGCCGCCAAAACGATTCCTCGGGCGATTTTCTTAACGACATTGATTGGGGGTGTCATCTTCATCGCAATGACCTATTTTATGCAACTCTATTTTGAAGGATATACCTTTGTTGCACCCGATGAGAGTCAGCCAGAAGTCCTTTTATATGTAGGGCAGAACTCATTCCCTAAGTTTATGATGGCGACTTTCTTCCAATCTGTGGGATTATGGCTTGCGATTTTTGCAGTTATGGCATCAGGCATTGCAGCTCATACCGGAGTTTCTCGAATGATGTATGTTATGGGACGAGATGGTATATTTCCTAAAAAAGTCTTTGGATACATTAGCCCTAAATATAAAACGCCTACAATTAATATTGTAATCGTTGGAGTTATTTCCTTAACAGCAGGTTTTTTTGACCTAGATTTCGCGCTTCATCTTGTCAACTTTGGCGCATTGACTGCATTTTTCTTCGTGAATGTCTGTGTGATTGTTCAATATTTTATTCGTGATAAAAGACGGCAATCGCTCCGTGAAAAATTCGACTTTTTTGTTTTACCATTTTTAGGTATGCTTTGTATTGGTTACCTTTGGTATAACTTGGAGTTCACCGCACTTGTGATCGGCGTTGTTTGGGGAAGTATTGGTATTGTCTATTTGGCAACACTGACAAAAGGCTTTCGTAAATATCCCGAAGCATTCTTAGAGCGTTCTCGTGGGGATATTTCAGAGGAATAAATTAATACATTGCTCAATCAGAGGGCTTAATCATGAAACTCATCAAAAAATCAGATAAATTAAAAAATGTTTGTTATGAAATCCGTGGGCCAGTCTTGGATAAAGCCAATGCCATGGAAGAAGATGGGTTGAAAATCATTAAGCTCAACATTGGGAATTTAGCTCCTTTCGGATTCGAGCCTCCTGAAGAAATTGTTCAAGATATGATCTCTAATCTTCCTGATGCTTCTGGATATACCGATTCAAAGGGGATTTTCTCTGCGCGTAAAGCCGTTGTCCATTATGCACAACAAAAGAAAATTCCAAATGTCACCGTGAATGATGTCTATATCGGAAATGGTGCATCAGAGCTTATTACCTTGAGTTTAAATGCGCTATTGAACAATGGGGATGAGGTATTAATCCCCACGCCCGATTATCCTTTATGGACGGCAGCAACTTCGCTTGCAGGCGGTAAACCCGTGCATTATATGTGTGATGAATCGAATGATTGGAATCCTGATGTCGATGACATTCGTTCTAAAATTACAGATCGCACCCGCGCAATTGTTGTAATTAATCCAAATAATCCGACAGGTGCTCTCTATACCAATGAAATTCTATTAGACATTATCCAAGTTGCACGAGAGCATAATCTGATTATCTTCTCCGATGAGATTTACGATAAAGTTATTTATGATGGTAATACACATACCTCAACGGCATCTCTTGCCGAAGACCTATTTTGTGTGACGTTTAATGGGCTTTCTAAGGCATATCGTTCATGTGGCTATCGTTCAGGTTGGATGATTCTTTCAGGGCCTAAAAAGCATGCTAAAGAGTATATTGATGGCTTAAATGTGCTTTCCTCAATGCGACTTTGTTCAAATACACCGGGGCAAATGGCAATTCAAACAGCATTAGGTGGGTATCAGAGCATTAACGAACTTGTTGCGCCTAATGGGCGATTAACACGGCAGCGTGATCTTGCCTATGATCTCCTCACAAGCATCCCAGGGATAACGTGTGTTAAACCGAAAGGTGCCCTTTATATGTTCCCAAAAATGGATCCAGAAATGTATCCCATTTTGTCTGATCAATCCTTTGCACTGGATCTATTAGAAACGAAACGTGTGCTTGTGGTTCAAGGCTCAGGATTCAATTTTCCAACGCCCGATCACTTTAGAATCACGTTCTTACCCTATGAAGATACATTGACGTTAGCGGTGAACCGTATCGG
>CAZBKP010000118.1:0-6002 GCA_964492525.1 uncultured Cardiobacteriales bacterium | reverse complement strand
ATCGCTTTTACCCCTTTTCCACGCAATCTAAAAACACGTCCTGTTTGTGTTTCTGCAGGAATCTTGAGGTTTACACGACCATCTAAAGTGGGTACCTCAATTTCTCCGCCAAGTGCAGCCGTTGGGAAACTAATAGGAACAACACAGTGTAAGTTCTGTCCTTCTCGTTTGAAAATAGGGTGGGATTTGACTTGGATTTGGACATAAAGATCGCCGTTCGGTCCTCCATTTTCACCCGCCTCACCTTTTCCTTCTAAACGAATGCGGTTACCTGTATCCACCCCAGCAGGAATTTTGACCTCAAGCGTTTGGGTTTTATGCACAGATCCTTGTCCATGACATTTTTTGCAAGGATCTTTAATGATCTTCCCGCGGCCATGACAGGTCGGGCAGGTTTGTTGTACTGAAAAGAAACCTTGAGACATACGGACTTGACCCGCACCATGACAGGTTTCACAGGTTGAAACAGAAGAACCGGGTTCTGCGCCTGATCCATTACAGTGATCACACGTCACATTCGTAGGAACTCGAATCGTCTCTGTCGTTCCAAATACCGCTTGTTCAAGTGTAATGACAAGATTGTAACCAATATCATCACCACGGTAGACGCGAGGACCTGAGCTTCTTCTTCCTCCACCATTAAAAATATCTCCGAATACATCCCCAAAGATATCGCCAAAGTCGCCACTAAATCCGCCGAATCCACCTCCGCCAAATCCGTTTGGATTGCCTTGACCATTAAAGGCATCATGCCCATATTGATCATAAGTTCTGCGTTTCTCTTCATCGGAGAGGATTTCATAAGCTTGCTGGACTTCTTTAAATTTCTCTTCAGCTTCTTCTTTGTTGTCTACATTTCGGTCGGGATGATATTTCATCGCCATTTTACGATACGCTTTTTTGATTTCATCAGCCGTTGCAGTTTTAGCAACGCCGAGGACTTCATAGTAATCTTTTTGCGCCATATGTTGTATTTTTCCTAATCAATAAACTTAAAAACAGATCATTTATAAATAAAAATTGTCGATACTCATAAATCATACGTTTTTAAAAGGATATCCCGTCGAAACGGGATATCACTCATTTTACAATGTATTGCTTAAAGATGATTATTTTTTGTCATCATCTTTAACTTCTTCGAACTCAGCATCAAGAACATCATCATCTTTCTTTGCGCTTTCCGCCTGCTCTCCACCTGCATTCTGTTGAGCTTGAGCATAAGCTTTCTCTGCAATTTTACCTGCGGCTTCTGTCAGAACTTCAGTTTTCTTTTGGATGCTTTCAAGGTTATCCCCTTTAACCGCTTCCTTAAGATCATTGATCGCTGACTCAACCGTACTACGTTCAGAAGCTTCGACTTGCTCACCTAAATCTTTAAGTGATTTTTCTGCCATGTGGATCATTTGCTCAGCTGTATTTTTAGCCGCAACAATCTCTTGGAACTTCTTATCTTCCTCAGCATGCATTTCAGCATCTTTGATCATCTTATCAATATCTTCCTGAGAAAGACCAGAATCCGACTTGATCACAATGGATTGCTCTTTATTTGTCGCCTTAT
Organism: uncultured Cardiobacteriales bacterium; assembly: GCA_964492525.1. Classification (GTDB taxonomy): domain Bacteria; phylum Pseudomonadota; class Gammaproteobacteria; order Cardiobacteriales; family Wohlfahrtiimonadaceae; genus Wohlfahrtiimonas. The sequence continues at coordinate 4,444 of CAZBKP010000118.1, read as the reverse complement.
CTTTCGCAGAAACATTGATAATACCGTTCGCATCAATATCAAACGTAACTTCGATTTGAGGTACACCACGGGGTGCAGGTGGAATATCCGCAAGTTCGAATTGACCCAAAGTTTTATTTTGAGACGCTTGTGGGCGTTCACCTTGTAACACATGAATCGTTACGGCAGGTTGATTATCCGTTGCTGTTGAGAATACTTGGCTCGCTTTCGTTGGGATCGTCGTATTTTTGTCAATGAGTTTGGTCATAACGCCCCCCATTGTTTCAATACCGAGTGAAAGAGGTGTCACGTCAAGTAATAAGACATCTTTAACATGACCGCCCAATACGCCCCCTTGAACCGCAGCACCCGCAGCTACTGCTTCATCAGGATTCACATCTTTACGAGGATCTTTACCAAAGAATGCTTTTACTTTCTCTTGAACAAGTGGCATACGAGTTTGACCACCGACAAGAATAACCTCATCAATTTGAGAAACCGTCAATCCTGCATCTTTTAACGCAATACGGCAAGGCTCAATAGTACGCTCAATAAGATCCTCTACTAAAGATTCTAATTTAGCACGTGTCATCTTAATGTTGAGGTGTTTAGGGCCTGAACTATCTGCTGTGATGTAAGGAAGATTCACTTCAGTTTGTTGCGCTGAAGAGAGTTCGATCTTCGCTTTTTCACCTGCTTCTTTTAAACGTTGTAATGCTAAAGGATCTTTACGTAAATCAATGCCAGATTCTTTTTCAAATTCATTCACAAGATAATCAATCACCGCAGCGTCAAAGTCTTCACCCCCTAAGAAAGTATCTCCGTTAGTGGAAAGAACTTCAAATTGCTTTTCACCATCTACATCTGCAATTTCAATGATCGAAAGGTCGAATGTACCGCCCCCAAGATCATACACCGCAACTTTTGAATCTTTCTTCGTACTTTTATCCATACCGTACGCAAGCGCAGCTGCCGTTGGCTCATTGATGATACGTTTAACATCTAATCCCGCAATACGTCCAGCATCTTTAGTCGCTTGACGCTGTGCATCATTAAAATAAGCAGGGACAGTAATCACAGCTTCTGTAACTTTTTCACCTAAATAGTCTTCAGCTGTTTGTTTCATTTTCATTAAAACACGTGCAGAAACTTCAGGTGGTGCGAGTTTTTTATCATCTAACACGCTAACCCATGCATCCCCATTATCCGCTTTGATAATTTTATAAGGAACGAGATCAATATCTTTTTTAACTTCTGCATCATCAAAACGGCGGCCAATCAAACGTTTGATTGCGAAAAGTGTGTTTTTAGGATTGGTCACTGCCTGACGTTTTGCAGGTTGCCCCACTAAAATTTCACCAGATTCAGTATATGCAATGATAGAAGGGGTGGTGCGATCACCCTCAGCATTTTCGATAATACGAATTTTGTCGCCATCCATAACAGCAACACATGAGTTTGTTGTACCTAAATCAATTCCAATAATTTTGCTCATAATCATAACCTCTTTAAAATAAAAATAATTTGAATACAGAATAATTCGATGTAATCAAGATGGGGCGGGATTTTTATTTTTCAAGGATGATTTTGAAATTATTTACGGATAGTTTCTTTTACCAAAAATTGCACTCCCGACACGAATGATTGTGGCACCTTCCTGAATCGCCCATTCAAGGTCATGACTCATTCCCATTGAGAGATGAGTCGCATCATTTGGGATAAGCTGTTGGGCAATGGCTTTCTCATTGAGCGCGCGCAATAGTTGAAACCCTTCACGCACCTTTTGTTCATCATCTGAGTTAAGTCCAATTGTCATAAATCCTCGTACATTTAGCCAGTTGCAATGATGAATATAGGAAAGGAGCGGCTCAAAGTCTTCTAGCTTTGCACCATGCTTACTTTCTTCGTTAGAAACATTGAACTGAACAAGGATATCTTTTTGGCTCTGCTCTTTTTCACAAAAGGCATTCAGTTTTTCTGCAATTGAGATTCGATCTATAGATTGAAAACAGTCAATACTATGGAATATTTGTTTAATTTTATTGGATTGCAGATGACCAATAAAATGATTTTCTCTAGGTGTAATGGCTGTTTTGACAGTGAGAAGATGGGGTGATTTTTCAATAACTTCTTGCGCTCTATTTTCACCAATGAGCCCATAGCCTAACTCTATTGCAGCATTGATCCGATCCACGGGTTGTGTTTTGGTTGCAAGAAGAAGGTTTACACTGCTAGGGTCTCGTTTCGCAAGAATGCAGGCATTATGAATTCGTTCAGAAACAGTCTCAAGCGCACGTTTTAGATCTTTGTTTGTTTTCATAGAGATTAGCCAATTCGTTTAGGGTCAATATCTAATGATTTCAGTTTTCGATAGAGATTCGTTCTCTCCATTCCAACTTTATCGGCAAGCTTTGCAATATTTCCATCACAGGCTTTAAATTGTGCAATGAGATAGGCTCGCTCAAACTGTTCTCTGGCCTCTCTTAGAGGAAGGTCAAGAGGAAGATGCTCTATTTGGGTCCCTTGAGAGGGTTCACTTTTCTTTTCTAATATGCTGTTAATTTCATCTAAAGTGATTTCTTCATCTTTTCCTAAAATAAGGAGCTGTTGAACAATGCCTTTCAATTCCTGCACATTACCGAGCCAATTATGGTTACGCAGGCGATTTTGAGCAGCAATTGAGAAGTGACGGTAGTTGAGTTTTTCTTCATCTACAAAGAAATGCACAAAATATCCAAGAAGATCAGGGACATCTTCAGGGTGATTTCTTAAAGGAGGTATCGTTAAAGGAAGCGTATTGATTTTAAAATATAGATCTTCTAAAAACTCTTTTTCGCTGACAAGTAGAGGAAGATCATCTTGAGTAAGCGCAATAAAACGTACATTTTGCGTTAAAGGTGTTTTTCCGTTAATTCGAAGATAATCATGAGTATTAATAATCGCGGCAAGTTTCTCTTGTGCCCCAAGATCTAGATGAGAGATCTGTTGCAAAACAATCGTACCGCCATCTGCCTGCTCAATGAGGCCTTCTGTGATGACATTTCCATTTTCTGTTCCAAGAAAAACCGCATCAATATTCTCTACAGAGAGCTGCCCCATATTAACGGAGATAATGGGGGCATCTCTTCGATCAGAAAGCGAGTGAATGTAGTTTGCGAAAAGATGTTTACCTACACCAACTTCACCAGAAATCAAAACAGTGCGATTTCCTGCTTGCGCTATTTGGAGAGCCTGTTCTTTAAGATGTGTAAAAATTCTACTTTTTCCCACAGGTTCAACAAAAGTAGGCGCGGAATAATCACTTTTGGGCTTCGTTTGTCTTGCATTTTCACACTCTTTGAGTGCTCTTTTGACAACTGCGATGAGCTTTGCAAGGGTAAGCGGCTTTTCTAAGAAATCAAACGCGCCAAGTTTAGTCGCTTCAATGGCATGCTCTAAAGTTCCGTGTCCACTCATCATAATGACAGAGAAGGGAAGACGTGTATAAGCACGATGCCATTCGTTAAGAAGAGAAATTCCATCGATATCAGGCATCCAAATATCAAGTAAAACCAAGTTCGGCTGGAAGCTTTTGATTTTTTCTTGTGCGGATGTTCCATTAAAGGCAACGTCTACAGTAAATCCTTCATCTTCCAAAATATCCTTGATTAAATCACAGATATCTTCTTCATCATCAATCACAAGAATTTTAGCATTGGCGATATCAAGAGGCATTATTCAGACTCCTTCTTTGCGGTTGCACGTTTTGTTGTGGTTGTTTTCTTCGCAGGTGATTTTTTGGTCGCTACTTTTTTTGTCGTAGCCTTTTTAGCGGGGGCTTTTTTAGCCGTAGTTTTTTTGGTCGTTGCTTTTTTAGTCCCTTTTTTAGCAGGTGCTTTTTCTAGTAACTCCACACACTCTTCTAGCGTCAAACTTGCAGGCTCTCGATCTTTAGGAATCTTAGCATTTTTCTCTTTATTGGTAATATAGGGACCATAGCGACCATTTAAGATTTGTATCTCAGTTCCCTCAAATGATTTGATATGTTTTGCAGCTTCCGCAGCTTTATGTGCTTCAATAAGTTCAAGCGCTTTGGGGAGCTCAATGGTATAAGGATCATCTTCTTTTAGGGAGACAAACTTTTTACCATATTGAATATAAGGACCAAAACGCCCAATATTTGCACGGATTTTTTCGCCGTCAACGGTTTCTCCAAGATCACGAGGGAGCGTGAAGAGTTGTAAGGCTTCATCTAATGTAATCGTGCTGATTCGTTGATCTTTTCGAAGAGAGGCAAATTTAGGTTTTTCCTCATCTTCTTTATCGCCAATTTGAGCAAAAGGCCCATAGCGCCCAATACGTACGGAGACAGGTTTTCCTGATTTTGGATCCGTACCGAGTTCTCGTGCTTGAGCAACATCCGCACGCGATACACTTTCTTCTTTTTCTTCACAACGTTTATGGAAAGGTTCCCAAAATTCATGCA
>CAZBKP010000117.1:3802-6082 GCA_964492525.1 uncultured Cardiobacteriales bacterium | reverse complement strand
CAAATTAAACCCATAAAAAAGAAACCCGAGAGCAATCCCTGGCAATATTCCATGACTCAATGCATCCCCCACCAAACTCATGCGTCGCATTACCAAGAAAACGCCAACAACTCCGGAAGAAATTGCGACCATAATCGACGCAAATAGCGCCCTCAACATAAAGGGATACTCAACAAATGGCGTAATGAAAAATTCGATCATGACGCATGTTCCTTTTCACAAATCTCCGCATTTTCATCCCAATGCAACAAAGATGAGTATGCTTTCTCAATATTATGTTCACATAGCACGTCTTTCGTCTTTCCAAAGCTAATCAGCTCTCTTGCCATTAAAAGCGTATAGTTAAAGTAAGTCTTTGCAAGATGAAAATCATGAATCACTGCAATCACACTCTTTTTTTCTTCATAGACCCATTGGTAAATTAAGGCACATAAATCCACAACTGTTTTGGCATCGACTGCATTAAAAGGCTCATCTAAAATAATTAGCTCACTCTCTTGAACAATAATTCTCGCAAACAGCGCACGCTGGAATTGTCCATTAGAAAGCGCGCCAATCGAGCGCTTTTCAAATCCAGATAGACCGACATAATCAATCGCAGCTTGTATTTTTTGATATTGATCTAATGAAACTTTCTTAAAAGCACCCACCTTAGACAAAAAACCCATTGCCACAAGATCTTCTACTGTAATCGGGAGCTCTCTATTAATTTCAGATTGCTGAGGAAGGTATGCAATTTCACGCCTATCCACATGATAAGTAATATGACCTTCATCATAATGAATAAAATCCATAATTGCCTTTAACAGCGTACTTTTCCCTGCACCATTAGGACCAATAATAGCGACAGTTTCACATTTTGGAAATGCAACAGAAATATGATGGACAACAGGATGGCGTTGATAACTGATCGTAATGTTATCGATCACAATAGATTTATCAATATTTTTCACCCTGCCACCTCAGACAAATAAAACTCAATCAATTAATTAGATTGTGTACTTAGCGATATAAAGTGCGTATTATATACGACTAATAACAATTGATCATGAAGAGAATGTCAACTTATGGGAAAAGTAATTTTAGTTGTTGATGATAGTGCAACCGCTAGAATAAGTATTAAAAACATGATACAAAATAGATCATTCACTGTAATTACAGCAGAGAATGGTGTCGATGCGATTGCAAAAGTATCTCAAAAAAAACCTGATCTAATTTTCTTAGATCTTTCCATGCCAGTATGGGATGGCAGTGAAGTTCTTGCGTTATTAAAAAACAATCCTATAACTCAACGTATTCCTGTTGTCATTTTATCTGGCAAAGAAGGTCTTATTGATCGCATTCGAGCAAAATCCTTAGGTGCTAATGATTTTTTAATCAAACCTTGTAAAGAAGATGAGTTAGATCGAGTATTGAGATCTCTCAACTTTATGGAGTAGTCAAATGAATTTCAAAGGTATCCTTTATACAATTGACAATATTTTATGCATTACTTCTACACTCCAAATTGATGAGGTAATACAAAGTGATCATCCAACCCCCTTACCACTCACTAAAAATTGGCTAATGGGAGTCATTCAGCTTCGTGGGCACATCATCCCCATTACAAATCTTCTCCCATTTTCAAGCAATAAAGAAAAACAGAACGATCGAGATCAAAGTTCGAATAATATTCTTATCGTTTCACATGACTACTGGCAATATGGATTTAAGGTCACTAAATTACTAGGAATTAGAGATATTGAAAGCAATAAGCAACCTGTTAATGATATTCCAAATGAGCTAAAAAACTTAAGTGATATCATCGATGGCGTATATGAAACATCAGAAGGTTATATTTACGAGCTTTGTCTTCAAAATCTAGTTCACAATTCATCATTTATGAATCCACAAATTCAATAATTACAATATCGTTTAGAGGTTAAATGTTATGCTACGTGCTTCAAATTTCAAAGCCATTTCAAAACAGTATCTACCCCACATTATTTGCTTAGCAGTTACTATACTTTTTGCTACGCTCGCCATTATTGCGACTCAAAGCAAAAATAATAGTTTCATTCGCAAACAAAATGAAATATTCCAAGAACAAATTATCGCAAAATCAGCGAGTAGTTTATACACGGTCTCTCCTGATTTAATTGAGAATGAAATTAAAATATTAAGAAGAAATATACAAAAACTACCTGAAAATGCCTCATGTTATTCTCTATTATCTCGTATCAATCAAGCCAACGAAGCTTTAAAAAATCAAGATAAAACTAAACTCACCGAATCTCTTAA
>CAZBKP010000117.1:0-3702 GCA_964492525.1 uncultured Cardiobacteriales bacterium | reverse complement strand
ACGGTTCAGGCATCGGTATCTGAAGATATCACAGGAACTCTCGCTGACTCATTTAACTATTCGGTTGAGTCGCTTAGAAATCTTGTTGCTATGGTTAATCAATCAACACGAAAGCTATCCGAAGCTGTTGGGGATTCATCTACAGTCGCTGAAGTGCTTTTAAAGTCCTCTAAAGAACAAGCGAAAAAAATCACAGAAGCTTCTGATACTGTAATGCATGTAACAGGTGCAATGCTAGATGTATCTTCTCAAACCTCTGCCGCTGTGGATATCGCTTTAAGCTCTACTGATGTCGCTAGATCTGGTTCAGAACGTGTGCGTTCTACTATCGTTGGAATGGATCAAATTCGTGATCATATTCAAGAGACATCCAAACGTATTAAACGACTTGGAGAATCTTCTCAAGAGATCGGAGATATTGTTGAATTGATTAATGATATTGCAGACCAAACACATATCTTGGCACTTAATGCATCAATTCAAGCAGCAGCAGCAGGTGATGCAGGTCGAGGATTTGCCGTTGTTGCTGATGAAATTCAAAGACTCGCTGAAAGAACAGGAAATGCGACACGACGTGTTGAAAATATCGTTAAAACGATTCAAACAGATACGAATGAGGCAATATTTGCAATGGAAAAGAGCACCTCTGAAGTTGTAAATGGTGCAAATTTAGCTGAACGTGCGGGTGAGTCATTAAATGAAATTGAATCAGTATCTACTAGATTAGCAACACTTATTCAAAACGTATCTCGTTCTTCTCGTGATGTATCTTCTCTTGGTAATAAAATGAAATCAAGTATAGATTCAATTAAAAAGCTGACAGAACAGAATGTAACTAGCACACAAATCACAAACAACTCGGTTGAGAAAATTAATGAGTTAGCAAATGAGTTACGTGAATCAATTAGTGGCTTTAAGATTAATTAATGCAGCATTACGCAATATGTTTAGTATGATTTTAAAAAAGTATGTTTCTATCATTCTAGAGCATACTTTCAGCTAGGATAAAAATATGATGCAAGAAAACTCAACACATTTTATTGACTCCATCAAATCTCTACGTGCTTATATCATTCGTCGAAGCTTAATCACCGTATTTTCTTCTGATATTCAACAGATGTTTGATCAATATGATGATAGTTTTTTTCTTAAGTTAAATAAAGAAAAACCCAATCATGAAGCTTGTTGGAATTTATTTTTCGAACTCTACAAAGATAGAAATCGTATTTTTCTTTCTCTTGATGAGCAAAAAACTTTAAAAAAAATTATTGATGAGTTAAAAGTAATTGAAAAAGGCGATAGCAATTTTTCAGATGCATTTTTCTTACCTCTTTTTAAAGAACTCAATATTAGTCCTTCATCATCGCAAGCTAAAGATCCTCAAAAACTTATTGCGTCAGATGTATTGCCGTCTTTACAAAATGGTGTGCTTGCAATAAGTTCTAGCCAACTCGTTGATTACCGTCCACTTGAAAAGTATCTATTATCCATTAAAACCGTTGATGATCAAATTTTTGATACTATCAATCTTTTCCCCGAAATATTTGAACAATTAGAGGGAATTTACAACGAATTTGAAAGTTTACTTCAATCAGCAGAAACTCCCGAGAAATTTTTAGAATATCTAGTTCAAACGGTAGATTTCTATAAAAATATTTCATTTCTAAAAAATGTGTCTCTTTTGGGCACTTTTAATAAAGATTGTATCTTACTTTATAATCAAATCACGAAATATCACCTAGCTCAACACATACATTCAATTATTCAATCTCAAAAAAATGATAAAACCCATATAAAAAATATTCATTTTATTATTGATGCAGTTCAAACCGAACTCTTACTCCCAATATCTCAAGAATTGAAATCAAAACTATCGAAAAAGTCAGATAGTTTGGAAGTATTAAATAAGCAATTACATGCCATACAAGATGAATTGTCTGAATTTTCAACCGAAGAAGCAGTGCAGACAGCTCTTGATAAAAAAGTTGTTTCTCAACCTAAAGCAACAAATACTCATCTTAAACATCCATACTATCAAGAAGGCTACATTGATGTTGTCTTCAAAGAGAGCCCTGAATATGATGAAGAGCTAGTTCAAGAATTAAAAGAAAGTTTCTATGAGGAAGCTAAAGAAGAGGTCTTCCCTTCCATTATCAGTGCGCTTGCAGAATTAGAATCACCACCATACAACAAAGATTCTATTCTTGATCTTAGACGCTGTTTCCATACACTTAAAGGTAGTGGATATACGGCTTCAATGCCAATCGCAGGTGAAATAGGTTGGCAAATTGAACGTGTTCTTAATGCTGTAAGAGATAATCATTTTGAATTTAACGAAGCTGTATATTTTCATATAAAAGATGGATTTGATGATATTCAAGCCATCTTAAACGGGGATGCTTTTGATGAAAAGGAGGTTAACCGTCTTGCATACCAAGCTCAAGTTTTAATTGACAATAATGGAATGACATCTCCGCAAACTCATGAAGAAGATGACTCAGAAGAAACTTCTAAATCCAAATTCTCCTCTTTTGATGACATTCCGAATGATTTTATTTCTCCTTTCCACTGCGAAGGATCTATAGAAATAGAAGAAAAAGAATATCCCCAATTTGATGATGAACTAGCTAAAGAGTTAGAAGAGAGCTTTAAAGAAGAAATAAGCTCCGAAATTTTACCTTTAATTAATCAAGCATCAAGCACATTATTGCAAGAAAAATATGATTCTAATGTCATTCTTGATATGAGGAGAGGTTTCCATACGATCAAAGGAAGTGGACGGATGTCTGGCTTTATTGATCTTGGAGAAATTGGCTGGCAAGTTGAACGAGTTTTAAATGGAGTAAGGGACCAAAATTATGATTTCTCTCCTGCAATTTTATTCCACGCATACGAAGGTTATCGTGCTGTTAAATCTTTTTTTGAAACAAACGAACCCGTTGCAAAAGAGGAAATTGAAAGAATAGCGTATCAAGCACAGACATTGATAGATAACAAAGGAAGTATATCGTCAAATATTGAATCTAATTCAAGTAGTCTAGAAACCAATTCAGAAGATATAGATCAAAATATCCACGTTACTCAAACTGATTCCATTTCACATCTAGAAAATTTATCTTCTGAAATAGACAATAACCAAAGACAATTCTCTGCAGTAGATAATATACATCGTATTTTAGGAGAGCGTGACGACTTTTTTAAAGATGAATTTAAAGAAGATCTATTACAATTCTCTGATGATGAACTTGTCCACAATTTAATTAATGCATTTGCCCAGTGTAAGACAAAAACATACTCTGCCCTAAAATCCTACACTCAAACCGTTGATTTATGTTTTTATCATGATAAATTCTCAGATAAAGAAGAAATTAATTATAAAATTCTAAATGCATATCATAAGCATCTTTTACTGTTTAGAGCGCATGGGTTGACACCTAGGGATGATAGACTTATTCTATGGGGAGAAGTTTTAGGAATCATTATCAGTATTATTCGAGGAGAATATCCAGATAATGACAAAATACATTCAATCATTGAATTGCTTGAACAACCAATCATCGCATCGGAATCGAATGAAATAAAAGAGGCACAAACCGATAATACCGATGATATTGATGAAGAGATTGATCAAGCGTTTATTGAAGAAGCGCATACTGTACTTGCTCATGCTGATGAGCTTATCACTCAATGGCAACTTGAGAA
>CAZBKP010000116.1:0-6127 GCA_964492525.1 uncultured Cardiobacteriales bacterium | reverse complement strand
AAAAAACTGTCAAAAAAGCGCTAGTATACCCTTCGGCAGTTATTACTATTGCATTGGGGATTACTGCATTGATCCTTTGGAAAGTAGTACCAGTGTTCGCGGATATGTTTAGAGATCAAGGGAGAGAGCTCCCTGGTCCGACTCAATTTGTAGTTAATTTATCAAATTTGATTACATCACCAAGTTTTTTGGTTGTATTACTAATGATCGCTGCCGTGATATTTGTGTTCAGAAAAATGGTGAAAAATAGTCCTGCGCTTAAGTACAAAGTTGATGGAATTATGCTTAAAATGCCTGTTTTTGGTAATTTGATTGCACTTTCGAACAGTGCTAACTTCGCCAGTACTTTGGCTACCATGTATGAGGCGGGGACTCCAATGATTTCTTCTTTGCAAACGGTCTCGCAGTCTACAAATAACAGTCTTTTTAGAGAGGCTGTTGATAATATTAGAGAGAATGTTTCAATAGGGCAAGAACTCAACTTTGCAATGCGACAATCAAAAATGTTTCCAGACATGGTGACTTATATGGTGGGAATAGGTGAAAAATCAGGGAATCTTTCGGATATGCTGACGAAAGTTTCAGAGATTTATATTCAAGATATTGATAATGCAGTAGATGCAATGATGTCTCTAATTGAACCAATTTTGATTGTAGTTTTGGGTTGTTTGGTTGGTGGGATTGTTGTTGCTATGTATTTGCCTTTATTCAGCATGGCAGATGGTATATAGGAAGTTATGATTTTTCCATATTTAGGAGCCCATTCATGGGCTTCAGTTCTTTTATTTGTAATTTTTGGATTACTTGTTGGAAGTTTTCTGAATGTTGTTATTTATCGGTTGCCATTAATCCTTACTGATCTACAGTATCGATATATTAGTGAGGCGTTGATAGAGGATGGGGAAAAGCAACTTGTTACAGGAATACGATTAATAGACAGAGCATTTCAACGAAAAGAATTTGATAAGCTTTTATATAAAGAAAAGGTTCTGCCTGTTGAAGGATTTTTATTTCTTTCTTTTCCTAGATCGTCCTGTCCTCGTTGTGGTCATGAAATTAGATGGTATGAAAATATTCCCGTTTTTAGTTGGTTATTATTGGGAGGTAAATGTTCATGTTGTCATCTTCCTATCTCTTTTCAGTATCCATTAGTTGAATTATTATCTGGTGTATTGACAGGTATTGTCGGGTATCAATATGGGATAAGTCTCGAGGGTTTGGGTTATATTCTGCTAATATGGTCTCTTCTGGCGCTTACTATTATTGATTTTAAACATTTGATTCTTCCCGATCATATTACGCTTCCTATTTTATGGCTTGGCTTAATTTTATCTTATATGGAAATTATTAATGTTCCATTTTCAGAATCATTCTGGGGATGTATATTAGGATATTTATCTCTTTGGGTTATCAATAGATTTTCTCTGCTGCTGTACAAAAAAGAAGGGATTGGGCACGGAGATTTTAAACTTTTAGCAATGTTGGGGGCATGGCTGGGTATGTCAAATGTCTTGCTTATTTTGCTTTTATCTTCAGCCGTCGGAGCACTTTGCGGTTTAGGATTAATATTTGCTAAAAAGGCAAAAAGAAATACATATATACCGTTTGGACCATATCTTTCATTAGCAGGGCTAATTGTTTTTTACTTTCAATTAGATCTTTCATATATTTTAGATTGTATCAGTGCTTAATGATGCAAAATCAGGTTATTCTTCTTACGGGAGGTATTGCGAGTGGAAAAACATTTGTTTCAAATTATTTAGCAACGTTTGGTGCAAATATTATAGATACTGATATTATTGCGAAAAATTTATTAGAAAAAGATGCAACGCCTTTTTCTGCTGACTTAATTGAAGAAGTAGTCTCTATTTTTGGAATGGATTGCCTTTCTAGTAGCGGAATTATTGATCGACGAAAGTTGAAAGAGGCTGTCTTTGATAATCATGAGTATAAAAAAGAATTAGAGGCACTACTCCATCCTTTAATCTTAGAGATTGTAAAGAACAATATTAAAATAAATACACGCTACTATCATGTTATTGTATTACCTCTGTTACTAGAAAATTCAGAATATCTGGCTATTTCTGATCAAGTTTTGGTCATTGAAGTTTCTGAATCTATGCAAATACTTAGACAAGTGGAGCGTGATAATATTGGTCAAGATTTGGCGGTTAAGATTATAAGTTCTCAAATGTCAAATAAAGAGCGTAGAAAATATGCAAATACGATTATTATCAATACAAATCGTGATTTCACGATCCAAAAATTGAAACAATTACATAAACGTTATACTCTACTATAAGTATTTTTATTAAGGACTAGTTAAATATGATTTATGAATTTCCCTTGCACGAGGGCGTAAGACGTTTACTTCGAGTGGAAATGTTATTTGATCAAGTCCAGGCGTATAACCAATTTGATAGTGAACACTGCTCAATCTCTGCATTATCCGCTTTGGTTGATTTGGTGGAAGTTGTTTCTAAAAATAACCTTCGTTTGGAAATGATCAAACAATTAGAAAGAATTCAATATAAAGATGAGATTGCAGAAAGCCAGCAACAAGAAATAAAGGCATTATTACAAGACTTGGTCTTCGGTAGTGCAAGGGTTTTTGATGAAATTAAAGAAAATATTTTTTTGAACGTAATTCGTCAGAGACTTAAAGTAATGGGCGGAATAGGAAATTTTGATCTTCCTAGTTTGCATCATTGGTTGAGACTTCCTCATAGTACCCGAAGTGAACATTTGGGATATTGGTTCGATGTGTTAAGACCTACGAAAGACGCATTAGACTACGTTTTAAAGCTGATTCGTAGTATTCAAACCAATCATGAATGTGGATTTAAGCAAGGCCTTTTTTATAAAACGGTAAAGTTTGATGCAGAACTCATTCGTTTGGATTTAACTGATGCAATGATTTATCCAGAGTTTAGTGGGAATAAACAACAAATTAGTATTCGATTAATGGAGCAGTCATCTCCATTTGAACCTGTTTCTCAGATAAAAGAGGATCTTATGTTAACAATAGAATTGTGTGGATAAAAGGTGGGGTTTATGAGTGAAAGAAAAATTGCAGTCGTGACAGGGGCTACACGTGGAATTGGCCGATCGATAGCTGAAGTGCTTGTCAAAGATGGGTGGTTTGTGGTTGGTACGGCAACTTCTGAAAAAGGAGCAAATGAAATATCTTCTTTTTTAGCTGAGAATGGGCTGGGTTATATCTTAGATGTATCAAATGAAGAAAGCATAGAAAATACTTTTTCATTGATTGCAGATAAACACGGTGCAATTTCAGTATTAATTAATAATGCTGGAATCACAAAAGATCAATTATTGATGAGAATGAAAGATGAAGATTGGGATGCTGTAATAGCCACGAATCTAACAAGTATCTATCGGCTTTCTAAAAGAGTTTTAAGAGAGATGATGAAGGTTAGATTTGGACGTATTATAAATATTACTTCTGTCGTTGGTGTCACAGGTAATGCTGGTCAGACGAATTATGCTGCAGCAAAAGCTGGTGTTATTGGGTTTACAAAATCTATGGCTATTGAGGTGGCGTCTAGAGGGATTACAGTAAATTGCGTTGCACCAGGATTTATCGATACAGATATGACGAAGGATTTACCAGAGACTCATAAAGAGGCATTACTAAAAAATATCCCAATGAATAGATTAGGTGATCCAATCGATATAGCGAACGCAGTTTCTTTTTTAGCATCAGATAAGGCATCGTATATTACGGGTGAAACGATACACGTAAATGGTGGGATGTTTATGCCTTAACATGCATACTAAAAAAGTCTTGGACTTTGTGTGACATTTTTCTTAAAATGTCTGTTGGTATTTATGTCTTTTTATTAATTTGAGGATTTAAAAAAATTATGAGTGATATTGAAGCACGCGTTAAGAAAATTGTTATGGAACAACTTCAGGTTAAAGAAGAGCAAGTAACAAATTCAGCTCATTTCATAGATGATTTAAGTGCTGATTCATTAGATACAGTAGAATTAGTTATGGCGCTTGAAGAGGAATTTGATTGCGAAATTCCAGATGAAGAAGCCGAGAAGATTATGACTGTTCAGCAAGCAATTGATTATGTAACAGCAAACTTGGATAAATAATCTCTACTGATTTATTTTCAGTATATTTTATTAAAAAAATTTATAATAGCGGTTTCCTAAAACAGTGTTTTAAGAAACCGTTTTTATTTTAAGTGTTAAAAGGGATGAATAATGAAGCAACGCGTTGTTGTTACAGGACTTGGAATTGTCTCATCATTAGGATGTAACATTACAGATGCTTGGGGGAATATTTTAGCGGGTAAGAGTGGTGCTTCACCAATCACTTCTTTTGATACAGAGGGATTTCCTGTTACTTTTTCTGCATCCACTAAAAACTTTGATGTTTCGAAATATCTAAACCCTAAAGATGCAAAGCGAATGGATTTATTTATCCAGTATGGTATTGGTGCGGCAATGGATGCGTTGCAGGACTCTGGTTTAGAAATAACAGATACGAATGCCACGCGTGTTGGGGCAATGTTGGGATCTGGTATAGGTGGGCTACCTGGAATAGAAGAAAATTGTGAGGCACTTTTTAAAAATGGTGTTAAGCGCATTAGTCCTTTTTATGTGCCAAGATCTATTATTAATATGCTACCAGGGCAGCTCTCTATTTTAACAGGTTTTAAAGGACCTTCAATTTCTGCAGTAACTGCATGTGCATCAGGGACGCATTCTATCGGGCTAGCAGCACGCATGATTGCCTATGGAGATGCAGATGTTATGATTGCGGGAGGCTCAGAAATGGCAACTACTCCTACTGGGATAGGTGGTTTTGCCGCAGCAAGAGCTTTATCAACAAATAACGATAATCCAAAAGGTGCTTCACGTCCATGGGATAAAGATAGGGATGGATTTGTTTTAGGAGATGGGGCAGGCGTTATCATATTAGAATCTTATGAGCATGCTAAAAAGCGCGGGGCAAGGATTTATTGTGAACTTGTTGGTTTCGGTGCAACGAGTGATGCTTATCATATCACATCGCCTTTAGAAGATGGAGAGGGTGCTGCACGCTGTATGATTTCCGCCATGAATGATGCAAGTCTTAATGAAGATGAAATTGATTATATTAATGCACATGGTACATCTACAAAACTCGGTGATTTAGCTGAAGTCACTGCGATAAAAAGTTGTTTAAAAGATCATGCGTATAATATTGCGGTGAGTTCAACTAAATCAATGACAGGTCATCTCTTAGGTGCTGCAGGTGGTGTTGAAGCTGTTTTTTCGGTGTTATCGATTCGAGACAATGTGGTTCCTCCAACAATTAATTTAGATCATCCTGATGAAGGGTGTGATCTAAATTTTGTACCACACACACCTCAAGAACGACAAGTTAACGTTGCTATGTCAAACTCCTTTGGATTTGGTGGAACGAATGGGACGCTGATTTTTAAACGGTTTGAAGGTTAGTTGTGAAAAAAATACTTTTGTTCTTTGTAAAATATTTATTGTCGCGAATTATTTTGCTTGTATTCTTTCTAGGGCTTTTTATTGGCGGTACAAGCATCGGTTTTCAGTTGCTTACATTCTTAAAAACGCCATTAAATGTAAATGATGTTGTAACAATTGATGTTGCATCTGGAATGAATATTGATCGCTTGGCAGAGCGTTTACAAAAACAAAATATTATTTCTAACGCGAACTATTTAAAATGGTATGCACGATTTACCGGACAAGCAGGGAAGCTCAAGGTCGGAGAGTATTCGATTACAAAAGGGATGCTTCCTTCAGAGCTATTATCTGCGATTGTAAGTGGGAAAAGTGTGCAGTATCATTTGACGATTGTAGAAGGCTGGACATTTGATCAAGTAAGAGATGCAATACAAAATAATCCTAATATTAAGCATACGATTGATTCTGCTCTTAGTAATGAAGAGGTCATGACTCTTTTAGGGCTAGAAGGTAAACCTTATGAGGGGTATTTTCTTCCAGAGACATATCTATTTCCCAAGGATTATACGGATGTAGATTTGCTCAAAAGGAGTTATGCTGCAATGGCGTCTGTCGTGGACAAAATTTGGGAGGGGAGAGATATTAATCTACCTATTAAAACAAAACAT
>CAZBKP010000115.1:0-6170 GCA_964492525.1 uncultured Cardiobacteriales bacterium | reverse complement strand
GAATGTTTATGCACCAATTGATCTAATTGATCAATCATGATTCCGTGGTGATCCATTGGAATCCCATATATTCTAAGCCCAACCGATTGGAAGATGGGAAGGGCGTAAAAATAGGAGGGAGACTCAATGGCAATCGCATCCCCAGGGTTTAATAAACCGATTGAGATGAGAGAGATGGCCTGTTGCGTGCCTGAGGTAATCAAAATTTGATCAAGCGGAACGGTCTTGTTAAATCTTTTTTTTAAGTAAGTTTGCACACATTCTCGTAGAGACGTCATCCCAAATCGTGCAGAGAGTTCTTGCTGTTCTGCAGAAATTAACGTTTGCCAATCCATTTCAGGGAGGTGTAATGCAGGATAGAGGTCAATGGGGAGATCTCCATTCGAGAGATCTAGATAATTGCTTTTAGAGGTCAACACAGTCGTTTCGCCTTGCCCGATGCTGTTCTCTATGGGGAGGTTAGATTGCCTCCAATTTAAGGTGGGGTACGTGAGCAATCCCCATTTTTGGGTATTGATAAAGCTACCTGCGCCGATCTTTCTAACAATAATATTCCGCTCAGAGAGTGCATCAAAGGCACGCACAATGGTAGAGCGATTCACGCCTAACATTTGGCTCAATGCACGCTCTGAGGGAAGTTTGTCACCACCTCTTAAGTGTCCGCACTCAACGGCATTTTCGATAGATTCCACTAACTGTTGATATAACGGTTTTTTAAGATCTTTATCAATCAAAAACATATTTTAGTTCCATCAATAAATGGATGGGTTAAAAAGCATCCAATTGGCTCTATTGTGTCATAAAAACGATTGCTAATCTATGACCACCTTAAACACAAACTAGGAGTTAAAAATGAGCAAGAACTTTGTAGAAATGCCAAGCCGTGGCGTGATTATGGATGTGGTTAATGTTGAGCAAGCAAAAATCGCAGAAGCGGCAGGTGCCGTTGCGATTATGGCGCTTGAGCGTGTTCCTTCGGATATTCGTGCTGCGGGAGGCGTTGCTCGTATGGCTGATCCAGAACTCGTTGCACGCATAAAAGAGAGTGTTTCCATTCCCGTGATGGCAAAAGCACGAATCGGCCATATTGCAGAAGCTCGAATTTTGGAAGCGCTTAATATTGACTATATTGATGAGAGTGAAGTACTCACGCCTGCAGATGAGGTCTATCATCTTTTAAAAAGTGATTATAAGGTGCCTTTCGTCTGTGGATGCCGAAATTTAGGGGAAGCCCTTCGTCGACTTGGAGAGGGTGCGAGCATGCTTCGAACAAAAGGAGAGCCCGGCACAGGAAATATCGTAGAAGCGGTTCGCCACATGCGCCAAGTTAATGAGGAGATTCGTCTGCTTTCTAATAAATCAGAGGATGAATTAATGGTCTTTGCACGCGATATTGCAGCTCCTTATGAGTTAATTAAAAAAATTAAGAATGATAAGAAATTACCGGTCATGAACTATGCTGCGGGCGGTGTCGCAACGCCTGCAGATGCATCATTGATGATGCTTTTAGGCGCAGATGGCGTATTTGTAGGATCTGGTATATTTAAGTCAGACTCACCTGAGAAGTTTGCAACAGCGATTGTAAAAGCGACGAAAAATTTTGAAGATTTTTCACTCCTTGCAAAATTATCACAAGGATTGGGCGCACCGATGAAAGGGATCGAAATTGCAACTTTAACAGAAGCACAAAGAATGCAATCTCGTTAATCTATCCTTAAATCTTGTGGGTAACTAATCGACTTCTCCCAAAGTTATCCACAAGATTGTTTATTCTTTTTGCGCGGAACTTATAAAAGAAGAATGTCAAACATTATTTCTTAACCTATTGATTTTATGAATTCAAACAATCTTTGTCTAATTTTTAGACGTTTACTTGACCTCTTCATGGCATCAATATTTTGATCTAAAAAAATAAGTTGCTCACAAAGTTATCCACAACCAATGTGGATACTGATTTAAAACCTTAATCTATTACAACTCTTTAGAAAAGCGGATATCAAAGCTAGAAAACTCACTACCAATCTCCGTATCAATATTAAAATATTTTAAAAACTTATAACGTGCCATCGCAAATGCAGAACCTTCATTATTATCAATTAATACCGCTCCGATTCCTACATATAAGCGTTTTGAGAGATCAATGCCGACCCCTAAACCTGTATTTCCTGACAAGTCTTTAATGATACCAACCTCTGGACTACCTGTTTTTTTAGATCCTGCAACACTTTTCGTATCAATAATATTTCCACTCGATATTTTTTGTGCCATTCTTGCGATTTGCAGTGCTTCTATCGCAGTCAACGAATCAATATCAGTCCCAAGCGCAAGATAAGCGACAATTGAATTATCAGGCATGGATGGGCGAGAAAATAAATTTAATTTTGGATTTTTTAAAGTTCCAGTTACACGAACACCCACATTCACCTTAGCCCCTGTTCGTTTATTATCAAATGCTCGTGTTGCTTGGAACTCTATATTTGGGTTATTAATATTAAACCCAGAAAATTGAATTTTTCCTTTATCTAGGGTTAACTCTTGCCCAAGAATGTTATAAACACCACTTCCAATATTAATAGCACCGATCGCTTTAAGTGGTTCTCCATAATCCTTTTCGATGGCTAATCCACCTGTTAGTTTTGCAATAAAACCAGCTGCACCTACACTTACTTCATCCCCTAATAATACATTAAAGTTAATGGCTAGATTTTCCATAAAAGGATTTCGTTTTTCTTTGCTCTCTCTATCGTCTTTACTAGAGATCACAATCGTATCTTCAGATACGGTAACAGGGGTTCCTCTAGGGTCATCTGAACTTTTATAGATAAACTTAAAATCAGGAATCGTGACTCCTCCAGTGAGTTTATGTTTTTTCTGTTTACTCACATAGACTAAATCTGGATTTGCCACGACTTTTATATTTTCGCTATTTGCAAGTAGCAATGAATTCCCCTTCAAACTAACATTCACTTCCATATTTGCAACATTAAAGTTTCCTGATAACTTCATAGAACCTTCACCCGCTTTTAAACCGCCCTCTACGGTCAAAATAGGGGTTCCTTTTTTTAGTGCCATAGTAATAAAAATATCTTGAATACTTGAGTTGTATTCAGCGATATATGCTTGCGCATTTGAAAGAGAGATATTTACACCCAAATCAGGTTTCTTTAAGTTTCCAGATAGCTCCGCAATTGCACTAAGTTTTCCGTCTAATTTTTGGACATCAGGAATCAGTGGCAATACCCAATCAAGGGTAGGAGCATCTGCTGTTACTTTTATATCAAGCAACTGTTTTGTTGCAGGATTCGTGAGCGTCCCTCCTCCGTGGATTTGGAGATATTTACCCCAATCAACATCAATTTTAGATGCAATTTCAATAGGCCTTGCATTGATGATTAGATCGGTTTTATTTAAAGGTACCTCAACTTGTCGTCCCTGTAATCGATAAGAAATCTTTCCTGGAGAGAGTGAAAGATTTGTAACACCTACAAAGTCCTTTAAATTATTAAAACGTCCTGACAAAACTAAATCTAAAGTCGTTTGTATTGAAATATCCTTTGGCAAAAAGTGATTTAATAAAGCGGGCTGAATTTTTCGAATAACAAAGGTTCCCGAAATATCTTCTGCCTGTTTTTGTCCTTGAAGACAGATCGTTGTCGGAAGGTTATTTACGCAAAGTTGGCTCACAGAAATATTACTACCTTCAACAGAAAGCGTTGCTTCTTTATCTAAGTGATACTTCCCAATCACATCGCTAAATACATCGAACTTATCAATATCAAAATCCCAGCGTAATTTTTCATTATCCTCTACGAGATGCCCGATACCTTCAAAATCTGTTGTATTAAAAATACTTCTGATTCTCAATGCAGTTTTATGGTCCGCTAGGGATCCAAGAGAAGTTATTTCTACTGAATCAATAAGTTTGGTATCTTTATTTATGAGATTTTTTGCAAACAATTTAAAATCGAAAGATTCAATTTTTTCAGCAAGAAGATTGATATTAATGCTTTCCAGTATCATCTCTTTCAGCTCAAGCGCTTTAATAGCGCTCTCAAACCGCGTAGTTTGTACTTCATTATGTTCAGCAATCAGGTCAAAACTACGGATAGACAGTCCAAATCCTTTAATCTCTTCTGCTTTAATATCTCCACCTAGTAAAGGTTTTAAAAAATGTCCTGAAAAAGAAAAATCACCATTAATCTTTCCGTGAAGGTCAGGATAGGTATCTTTTAAATCTTTAACATCTAGCTTGACATCTGCGATCATCTGCATTGGCTCATGAAAAGACCACGCTCCTTTCGAGGTAAGCTTATTTTGCGCATTCAAAATAGATAGATCCCAATTTACATCTGCTTGATCTTTTACTTGCAAACTCACTTCTGAAATCAACGGTTTTGCCAACATACTTGGCCAATTAAAGGTAATACTATCTTTCAACGTAAAATCATTCAATTTTCCCTCAACCCGAATATTCATTGCATGATCAAAAATATTATCTTTAATTCTCATATCCTTTGTTGCACTTGTAACATGGATAAGAACATGATCTTGAGCCTTATCAACATTCACATTCCCCTCAATTCTTAATGGCCAGCTTACAGCTTTTCCAAAGTCTAATTGCCCTTCCGCTGCCACTTCATTAAATATCCAATAAGTCTTACTAATTAAGCCATCTTGAACGATCGCATTACTCGCAAAAATAGACATATGAGGCAAAAGTACTGACACATCAGCCGCTGTTACGGTCTTAATCTCGACATTGACGGGAAGTTGGCCTCTATCAAACGAGAATGGAAGGAATGGTTTACTGTTAGGATTTGGAGCTTTCTTCGGAAAAGGGGTGGATAAATTTACAATTACTTGATCAACAGATAAGCGATCTACCGTCACATTTCTAGAGAGAATTTGATTTAAATCCCAATGTAATTCTACATTACGAATATCTACATAATTATCATCATTAATCTTGACATGAAGGTGATCGAATCGAATTCCTCGATACAAGGTTCCTCGTAGATTATCTATCTGAACAATCTTATGAAGAGGCGTTTTAGCAAAAATATAATTTGCAAATTTTAGCCCACTTTCAGTAAAAATAACGAACGACAGCACCCCTAACACTAAGATAAAGAGTGTACACACACTATAAAACAGACGTTTGAGCCACTTAAAGCGTTTGCGTTTTTTAGGTTTTTGTTCGTCTGTCATAATTAATTGATCATATTTATATTAGATGGGATTAGCACAATCTACAAATTTTACGTCCAACTCATACATTCTAGCAAGCCATTCGCCTAGTTTTTGTATGCCATACCGTTCAGTCGCGTGATGCCCTGCAGAAAGGAAATATAACCCCATTTCATTTGCTTCATGAAAAGTACGCTCACTCACTTCTCCAGTCAGATATGCATCTACACCCGCTAGCGCTGCTTGCTCAAGATAATCTTGAGCCGCCCCAGAACACCATGCGATTGTTTTAATTGATTGAGATTTATTTTGTCCAAATAAAACAGGCACTCTACCAAGTTGACTTGCAATATGTTCTTGCAAAGCAATAGGAGAAAGTGCTTTCTCAAATTCACCCCGAAGCACTAAAGGCGTACTTTCAAACGGATTTAGTGGACGTACATTCTGAATACTAAATAATTGTGCCAAACAGATATTGTTTCCAATTTCCCCATGTGCATCTAAAGGCAAATGATATCCCATCAAATTGATATCATGTTTTATTAATTTCTTAATACGTTCATACTTCATGTGAATCAGACGAGGATCCTCTCCTCGCCAAAAATAACCATGATGAACAAGGATTAGATCAGCATTAGAAGCGATCGCTTCATCAATCAATGCTTGAGAGGCAGTTACACCTGTAATAACTTTTTTTATTTCAGATGTCCCCTCTACTTGTAACCCATTAGGAGCATAATCCTTAAACTTATGAATCTCTAAATATTCATTAATTGCAGTTTCTAACTGGAAATTATTCATGTTTATTATCCTTATTGCTCATCGTAATTTGCTGCGTTGGTAATTTCCAACCCATTTCTTGACATACTTCTAAGCATGCATGATTACTCATCCTTTCAATTTTAAAATAATTATCACCGCTCTCCCCAATCATTTCAATCACAATGGTGTATTCAATCGCAACACCATACACAATTCGTTTT
>CAZBKP010000114.1:0-6222 GCA_964492525.1 uncultured Cardiobacteriales bacterium | reverse complement strand
AGCGCATCACGCACGTGTAATTCAAGATCTAGATCTTTTTGAAGCATTTCAGGAACCGTTGCCCCGATGTTTAATTGATCTGGCACCATTTTAGGCGTTGCTTCTAATAGAAGTAAACGAGCAATAATTTGCTTTGCATGATCCGTTTCTTCTTCCATTTCATGGTTGATACGTTCATAAAGTTTCATGTATCCCCACTCTTCATACATAGATGAGTGAATGAAGTATTGATCACGTGCCGCTAATTCACCTGCTAAAAGCACATTTAAATAGTCGATGACTTCTTTATTTCCTTTCATTTAATGCCTCCTTGGCAAATAAAAAACTACGCTTTAGTATAGCGTAGTTTTGAAAAATATATCCAAAAATTTCTTTATTAACATATGGTTACAAAGAAAACTGAGTGCTATGTAGCAATCATTTTGGATTAAGAAAACATCTCAATAACCTTTTTAATCGATTGAATTAAATAATCAATTTCTTCTTTTGTATTATAGATGCCAAAAGAGATTCGGGCAGTTGCAGGGATTTTATAGTGCTGCATAATGGGTTGCGCGCAGTGATGACCGACGCGAATCGCAATGCCATAATGATCGAGAAGCGTGCCAATATCATGCGGATGAATCCCTTTTAGCGTAAAAGAGATCACGCCGATTTTATGTTCTGTGGTGCCGTAGATCGTAACTTCTGGAATGGTTTTCAAAGCTTCCGTTGCATAGACCAAAAGCTCATTTTCATGCTGTTGAATATAGGTAAATCCAATCGATTCAATCCAACGCAATGCTTCACCAAATGCGATTACGCCTGCAATATTCGGTGTGCCTGCTTCAAACTTATTGGGAAGGGGGGCATAGGTTGTTTTTTCAAAAGTCACAATATCGATCATGTCGCCTCCTGTTTGATAAACAGGCATTTTATCGAGGAGTGCTTTTTTACCATAAAGTACGCCAACACCCGTTGGTCCATAGAGCTTGTGCGCAGAAAATACATAGAAATCGACATCTAATTGCGTGACATCTAAGGGCGCGTGAACAATCCCTTGAGCGCCATCAACTAAAACGGCCGCGCCTACAGCATGTGCCTTTTCGATGATATAAGAGAGATCATTCACGGTGCCTAAAACATTCGAGGCTTGAGTAATTGCCACGATTTTGACACGGGTATCTAAAAGATAATCAAGCGCTTGATAATCTAATGCACCATCTTCAAGGATAGGGATGACAACGAGTTCCGCTTGTCTTGCCTCACAAATCACTTGCCATGGTACGATATTTGCATGATGCTCCATTTCGCTAATCATCACTTTGTCACCAGCATTGAGGACAATATTTCCATAGCTATGGGCGACAAGATTAATGCTCTCAGTTGCACCTTTCGTGAAGATAATCTCTCTGCTATCTTTGGCTTTGATAAAGGATTGTACCTGTGTTCTCACATTCTCATATTCAGTCGTGGAACGCTGACTGAACTCGTAAACGCCCCGATGAATATTCGCGTAATAGGTTTCATAGACTCGCTTTTCAGCATCAATCACACATTGTGGCTTTTGTGCAGATGCACCTGTATCGAGGAAAACGACAGAGGTTTGATTCACAGACTGTTTTAAAATCGGGAAATCATTACGAATCTCAGAAAGTGTACGCATGATAGGTATCCTTTATTCATTAAGCATTAAGAGCGATTAAATCATCATCTAATCGTTGAAGAAGCCATGTTCTCAGTGAGGAATGGTTGACACCCTCAATCACATCAAGTGCATAGGCTCGCATTAACATATTGCGCGCGCTTTTTTGGTCAATACCACGAGATTGAAGATAAAAGAGTGATTCAGGCTCAATAAATCCAATCGTTGCACCGTGCGTACAGCGAACATCATCGGCATAAATTTCTAAGCGAGGAATGGTCATCGCGCGTGCATGATCACTTAATAATATCGAGCGTGTGATCTGATCTGCATCTGTTTTTTGCGCATCTTGGAAGACATGAATCATGCCATCAAAAAGAGCCATCGCGCGATCCGTCAATAGATTCTTGATCGTTTGCATGCTAGTGCAGTTCGGGACTTTATGGTCAAGCGTCATAACATTGGCAAGGTGCTGTTGTGATTTTCCGATATTTAATCCCATAAAAGCGGTGTGCGCCGCTTCTCCGACAAGTGCGACATGAAGATCAGAACGCACCAATTTACCTTTGCTTTGGTAATGGATCACAGATAGATCGCTATTGTGCTCTTGTTCTGCATAAAATTCAGAAAGCGAGGTACCAATCTCATCATGAAGCGCAACTTTGACCCACTCACACTTTGCAAAGGGTTTGACTTGTAGCTGAATTCTTGGAGTAGAGAGATACTCTCCTTTTCCAGATTCAATCAACATCATCGATACCGTTGCCTTCGCTTCCACCTCAATTGAGATTTCTGAGGGAACTAAACGGGGCGTAGAGTCCGTTGTTGTATGATGATGTATGACAATCGGCTGCTCAATCTCACTTGCTTCCACGATTTTAATAGAGAGTTTGCCATGATCAGCATGTGCAAGCACTCCCGTCGGAAGATGTAAATCATCAAACCACTGCGTATTAATAACGCCATTGACCAATGGGATGACAACCGCTTTTTCGGGCAGTGTAAATTCAGTCGGTAAAGATTGCACAGGCTGAAAGTGAGACTCATCCCAATGCGTCTCTAAAAGCTTGCGAAGTGGTGTCTCTTTCCAACGTTCTAAACGAACATTGTTGGCTAATTCATTTAACATGTTGATCCCTATCCTTTGCGAGAACCGCCTGTGTTGTCGCCACGATAAGAGGCATATCCATTCTTTTCAAGCTCAAGTGCAAGCGATTTATCGCCAGATGCCACGATTTCACCATCGACAAGAACGTGAACTTTATCAGGGGAGATATAATTTAAAAGGCGTTGATAATGAGTGATCAATAAGAAACAACGCTGATCATCACGAAGCGTATTCACTCCTTCAGAAATCACTTTAAGCGCATCAATATCAAGCCCAGAATCCGTTTCATCTAGGACAATGTGCGTCGGCTCTAATACGAGCATCTGAAGAATTTCATTCCGTTTTTTCTCACCGCCCGAGAAACCTTCATTAACAAAGCGCTTCAAAAAGGCGGGGTCCATTTTAACCTGTTGCATTCTTGCTTGAAGAAAGTCATAAAACTCAAGCGCATCCATCTCATCTTGTCCGCGTGCTTTACGAAGACTATTGACCGCACTTTTCAAAAAGTACATATTGTTTACGCCAGGGAGCTCTGCAGGATGCTGGAAGCCTAAGAACAATCCCATATGTGCGCGTTCCTCAGGATCAAGCTCAAGGATATTTTGTCCATTGAGTAACACTTCGCCTGAGTGAATCTCATATCCCTCTTTTCCTGCGATAACATTGGCAAGTGTACTTTTACCTGAGCCATTTGGCCCCATGATCGCGTGGATTTCACCTTGTTGGATCGTTAAGGAGATTCCCTTTAGAATAATGTGATCATCTACGCCAACTTTTAAATCTTTAATTTCTAACATAATAAGTCTCTTCTAAAATGATAGCGGAGCATTAACCCACGCTATTCTCAAGTTTAAGTTCGATTAATTTCTGTGCTTCTACCGCAAATTCCATCGGTAATTCTTGGAAAATCTCTTTACAAAAGCCATTGACAATCAAGCTGATCGCATCTTCTTGAGAGAGTCCACGTTGTTGGCAGTAGAAAAGTTGTTCTTCAGAAATTTTAGAGGTAGAGGCTTCATGCTCCACTTTGGAATGTGGATTACGAACATCAATATACGGGAAAGTATGCGCACCACAACGATCGCCCATCAGCATAGAGTCACATTGTGAGTAATTTTGCGCACCCGTTGCACTTGGATTAATACGAACCAATCCACGATAGATATTCTGGGCGGTTCCCGCAGAAATCCCTTTGGAGATAATCGTCGAGCGTGTATTTTTTCCAATGTGAATCATCTTCGTGCCCGTATCCGCCTGCTGGCAATCTCTTGCAACAGCAACAGAGTAGAATTCACCGACGGAATCATCCCCTTTTAAAATACAACTTGGATATTTCCATGTGATTGAAGAACCTGTTTCGACTTGAGTCCAAGAGATTTTTGAGTGTTTTCCTTCACACAGTCCACGTTTCGTTACAAAGTTATAGATGCCTCCAACACCATTTTTATCCCCGGGATACCAGTTTTGGACGGTAGAGTATTTAATGGTCGCTTTTTCGTGAGCAATCAACTCGACAACGGCGGCATGAAGTTGATTCTCATCTCGTTGTGGGGCAGTACACCCCTCTAAATAGGAAACATAGCTTTCATCATCGGCAATAATGAGCGTTCTCTCAAATTGCCCTGTATTCGCCGCATTAATCCT
Source organism: uncultured Cardiobacteriales bacterium (assembly GCA_964492525.1). GTDB lineage: Bacteria > Pseudomonadota > Gammaproteobacteria > Cardiobacteriales > Wohlfahrtiimonadaceae > Wohlfahrtiimonas. The sequence continues at coordinate 1,846 of CAZBKP010000114.1, read as the reverse complement.
AAAATAAGTGGAAAGCTCCATGGGGCAACGGACACCTTTAGGAATATACACAAAAGAACCATCCGTAAAAACGGCAGCATTCAGCGCAGCAAAGAAGTTATCTTTGTAGGAAACGACCGATCCTAAATATTTTTTAACGATTTCAGGGTAGTTTTGCACCGCTTCACTAAATGAACAGAAGAGAATCCCTTGCTCTAAAAGTTTATCTCGATAACTTGTCGCCACAGAAACAGAGTCAAATACCGCATCCACAGCAACGCCTGCGAGCATCTCTTGTTCTTCTAGGGGAATGCCTAAACGCTCATACGTTTTTAATAATTCAGGGTCGACTTCATCCAAACTTTTGGGGGCTTCTTCTTTGAGTTGCGCCAATGATTTTGGGGCAGAGAAGTAGGAGATTGCTTGATAGTCGATGGGATCAATTTTCAAATGCGCCCAATCTGGCATTTCCATCTCAAGCCATGCTTTATAAGCCTCTAAACGATAGTTCAATAACCATTCAGGCTCTCGCTTCATGAGAGATATTTTACGAATGACAGACTCATCCAAGCCGGGAGGGAGTGTCTCTTGCTCAATCTCTGTGACGAAGCCATATGCGTACTCTTCGTTTTCGAGTGTATTTAGTGCGTCCATTAATCCTCTCTTTGTAACAATAAATCTTTTATTGCAAAAGTATGCTCGTGAGCACTCTTTTTCGGTGCATCTACGAATGTTTGTAGTGTAATATTCGAAAATTCTCGATTCAAGATATGATTGATCGCAATCCAGTGTGGCGCAAGTTCACAAGAGTGAGAGCGATCACAGGGTTGGTCATTATCGACACAAGCATTGATTGCCATGGGGCCTTCGGTTGCGATCATAATTTCAAGCAAGGTGATCTCACTCGGTGGGCGCGCTAACATATAGCCTCCTTGAGTTCCACGCGTTGAGCTTAAGATCGATTCTTTTGCTAAAATTTTTAAAACTTTGCTCGCAAAAGGCACGCTTAAATGGCAATCTAAAGCCACTTGAGTTGCACTTTTGGGTAGCTCAGAACTGGCAAGATATGCCATAATATGCAGAGCATAATCAGTTTCTCGCTTGATTTTTAACATGTGTTTTCATACTTTGAATTGAGATTACGGTTAATATAGTACCATATTCGTCCTATTTTTTAATAGCGCGCCTATTTAAATCACAAATGATCCTTATGGAGGTTATCTATGACTATTTTAGATACAATGAAAAAACGCTATACCTGTAAAGTTTATGATCCAAGCAAGAAGTTTTCTCAAGCAGATATTCAAAAAATTAAAGATCTTTTAAGAGAGTCGCCTTCCTCTGTGAACTCACAACCTTGGCACTTTTTCTTAATTGAAAGTGAAGATGGTAAAAATAGAGTCTTACCTGCCATTATGGAAGCAAATCAACCAAAAATTAAAGACTCTGCGCTCACAGTTGTTTTCTGCGCAAAGAACCAAATTGATGATGCACATATTCAGCACATTTTAGAAACGGAAGATAAAGATAAGCGTTATGCCACACCTGAAATGAAAGCGGCGAATGATCAAGGACGTCGATTCTTTATTGATTTAAACTCAAAAACCAATGAATCACAAAATCAATGGGAGCATAAACAACTTTATATCGCACTTGGCACATTGCTTTTAGGAAGTGCTTCTCTTGGGTTTGATTCAACTGCGATCGAAGGATTCTTCCCTGAAAAAATGGATGAGGTTTTAGGGCTTAAAGAAAAAGGACTTCACAGCGTTGTCGTTGTAACGCTCGGGTATAGAAGTGCTGAGGATTACAATGCACCGCTTCCAAAATCTCGTTTTGATGAAAAAGAGATTTTTACAACGTTGTA
>CAZBKP010000113.1:0-6245 GCA_964492525.1 uncultured Cardiobacteriales bacterium | reverse complement strand
AATATTGGCATGGTCTTTGACCACTATCTCCAAAAGAATGATCACCGTTTCTCTCGTGTTATTTAGAAGGATTAGAAAGAATCATGACATATTTCATTGGTGCACATGTCAGTGCTGCAGGCGGCGTTGATTTAACAGTTGAACGCGCAAAAGAGATCGATGCAAATGCTTTTGCACTCTTCACAAAGAATCAACGGCAGTGGAAGGCAAAACCGCTGGATCCTATCGTGATCCAAAATTTCAAAGAAAACTGTAAAAAATTTGGATTTACGAATCAACAAATTCTTCCTCATGACAGCTATCTCATCAATTTAGGCCATCCTGAGCAGGAAGGTCTTCAGAAATCCAGAGATGCTTTTCTTGATGAAATGCAACGCTGCGAGCAACTTGGAATTACCCTTCTAAACTTTCATCCAGGGAGTCACCTTAATAAAATTTCTATAGAAGCGTGCCTATCCAGAATTGCAGAATCCATTAATATTACCTTAGACCAAACAAAAGGGGTCACGGCTGTCATAGAAAATACCGCAGGACAGGGCTCTAATCTTGGCTATACTTTTGAGCAGCTTGCAGAAATTATTGATCAAATTGAGGATAAATCCAGAGTGGGCGTGTGTATTGATACCTGCCATGCATTTGTCGCAGGCTATGATTTACGCACTCAAGAGGCTGCAAAAAAAACCTTTGATCAGTTTGATACAATTGTTGGCAATTCATTCTTAAAAGCAATGCACTTAAATGATGCAAAAACTGAATTCGGAAGTAAAGTCGATCGCCACGACAGTTTAGGTCAAGGAAAAATAGGAATTGAAGGCTTTAAATATATTATGACAAACCCTCAATTTGAAAATATTCCACTAATTTTAGAGACCGTAAATCCTGATATTTGGAAACATGAAATTGGTTTATTAAGAAGCTTTACTCATGACTAATTCACCCTATTTACTCTATCTTCCAGAAGGGGCAACACTGCCCTTTTTTATTGAATCTTACCCAGAGTTTAAAATTGTGCAGCAAAAACCCAAGGAGACCGATTTCTTTGAGTGGAATAACCATGCACTCTCATGGGTTAACAAAGAAAAACAAAAACTCACTGTCGATTTTTCCTCAGAAAAACTCCTATGGCGTTTTTCCAAAATGAATAAAGCGCAAGAGCCTTTGCTACGTGCATTCAAATGGAAAAACGGAGAGTCTCAAACACTTTGGGATCTTACAGGGGGATTGGGTAGAGATGCCTCTTTATTCGCCTATGCGGGATTTCGTGTGACAATTTTTGAGAGAAATCCCACGTTACAATTACTCCTTACCATTGCACACGAACAGCTCTTAAGAACCCACCCAGAAATGGCTTCTCGTATTACAATTGTTAAACAAGATGCGATTCAATTTCTAGACTCAATCACTGATGATAAGAATATTCCTCAAAACATCTACCTTGATCCAATGTACCCTCACCGAAAAAAATCAGCTTTAGTCAAATTAGATCTAAGAATGGTGCGCGAGCTTGTTGGAGAGGACCCAGATAGCGCTCAATTACTGATATCTGCATTACCACTCTTAAACAAAGGGGCTTCTCGCATTGTCGTAAAACGCCCAAGTTATGCTGAATTTTTAGGCGATATTAAACCAAGCTATAGCATTGAATCCCCAAATACACGATATGATGTTTTTGTGAGTTCATAATTTGTAGTTTGTCTTGTAGAATATACAACTCTTTTATGTTAACTGGTTGCTATTAATGAAACTCAATACCCCTCGATTATTTCTCATTGGTCTATTTATCACTTTTTTAGTGGGCTGTAATACCACCACAGTTCCCTTATCCGAACGCGAAAATAGCACAGGAGCTTTCTTATATCAAAAAGGACTTTCTTACTATTATGGAGAAGGGGTCATTCAAGATTACTCAAAAGCCTTCCAATACTTTCAATATGCTGCCCAAAAGAAAGATATTAAAGCGATTAACAGCCTAGGCACCATGTATGATGAAGGCAAAGGCACTCAGAAAAACCGAATGCTTGCTAAACAGTATTACGAGGAAGCGGTTAAAGCAAACCTTCCTGCTGCACAGTATAATCTTGCGACTTGGTACTATGAAGCAAACCCCAAAGACCCTAAAGTGAAAGAATACCTTGAATTGGCAGTTGCCAATAAATATCCTGATGCCTATTTTTTACTTGGAAAAATCCAATATGATGATAAAAATTACGCAAAAGCTTATCAGAATCTCTTAAAAGCCTCTGAATTTAATCATCCAGAGGCATTATATTTACTGGGAGTAATGAGTGCTCGAGGTGAAGGCACTTCAAAAAGTGATCGTAAAGCTATCCAATATTACACAGAAGCCGCCAAAGCTGGAAATAAGAATGCCCAATTCAATCTTGGAGCAATCTATTTTGCTGGAGATGGCGTTAGGCAAGATAAAAAGAAAGCGGCTGAATACTTTAAAAAAGCGTCTTTATCAGGCCACACACAAGCAATGGTCAATCTCGCAATTATGAATGCTAAAGGGGATGGGGTTCCCGTTGATATAAAACAAGCAACGGTATTATTTGAGCTTGCTGCATCAAAAGGCGATCCAAAAGCTAAAGAGGTTGTGAAACAATTTAAGTCTCAATAATTAAATTGATCAATACCCATAAAATGCAAAGCAGTCATGTTTTTATTGAGATAGATCATATTTAGTTAGATAAGTAAACATTCTATGTCTCTTTACATTGACTCCCTTTTAGATTTTGATATTATCGATTTCAACATCTGAGCAATCAGATGTTCTCCTCCATATCCTCCTTTGGTGGTTATTTAGCCGAGATGTTTATCTCGGCTTCTTTTTGACTAAATTTTATAAATTTATAACTCAGTCAATATCCCAAGGATCAATTTCACAAAAAAAACGAAACTTTGACGAGATTTGAGCGCGAGAGAAATATATTAATCGATGAATTATTTCATGTAACTTTCTTCGAGAACTACTTTGTAAAATAGAGTGAAAACGATAATAATTCTGTCGCTTAGATAACGTATTTGCAGAGACCTCAGTCATAGACACACCTTCAATTGCTGAAAGATGGTATTGCAAAAAATCATGCAAAGTTCGATATGATGCATTTTCATCTTTACCTTCCAATTGTACTAATGCGTGATAACTAAAAGGAGGAAAGTTTAATAGCTCCCGTTTTCCAAGCATTGCTCTCGCATATTCTGAGTAACCAACTTTAGGCAAAATATTAAATAAATCATGGTTAGGAAAATACGTTTGTATCATTACTTTTCCATAATCGGTATTCCGACCTGCTCTTCCTGATACTTGCATCAATGTTTGTGCTAATTTTTCTTCTGCTCTAAAATCTGAAGAATATAAAATTCCATCAACATCAATCATTCCAACGAGGGTAACTCTATTAAAATCATGCCCTTTTGCTAAAATCTGTGTGCCTACAATGATATCTACATCCCCAGTTTGAACCTGTTTAATAGCATTATCGAAGGCTTGCTTCCCTTTTAGGATATCTCTATCAAAACGCCTTACATTTGCTATTGGAAATGCATTTTCCAATGTTTTCTCAATTCGCTCTGTGCCTATCCCTAACATTTTCAGCATGTGTGACTGGCATACAGGACATTTCTTTGGGATAACTTGAGAAAAACCACAGTGATGACAACGCAATTTATTCTGCTGTTTATAAGTGGTTAAATGATAACTACACGAAGGGCATTCAGGAATCCATCCACATGACTCACACAGTAAAATTGGTGAATAACCACGACGATTAATGTAAATCATCACCTGCTCTTTGCGTGCTAATGTCTTCTCAATCTCATCTAATAAAGGTTCTGAGATCCCTTCTATCAAAACTGTATCATTAAGGTCAATCACCTCCCATTTAACATTACTTCCTTTCGCTCTATTGGGAAGCGGGAGATACTGGTATTTTTGATTCTTTAACTGGAGTATTGTCTCCAAAGAAGGTGTAGCAGAACCCAATACGATGGGGATATTTAAAATTTGAGCACGTTTTAGTGCTGTATCATGAGCAGAATAACGAACGATATCTCTTTGTCGATATGACTGATCATGCGCTTCATCTACAATGATCAATCCTAACTTTTTAAAAGGGGTAAATAAAGCAGATCGAGTTCCTATGACTAAAGGGACCTGATTAAGCAGTGCTCTTTCATAAGCCAAAGCACGCGCAACATCATTCACATTAGAGTGAATCAATGCATAAGGAACATTAAGCACAGTCTCAATTCTTTCAATGAATTGAGGAGTTAAACCGATTTCTGGAACAAGTACTAATACCTGCTCTCCTAAGAGTATCGTTTGTTTGATTAATTCTAGATAGACTGCTGTTTTTCCCGACCCTGTAACTCCTTCCAAAACGGAAATCTGGTATTGATCAAACTGAACCGACTGAATTGCTTTTATTTGATCTTCATTTAATGAAAACACTAATTCAGGAAAACTTTTATTCTGAACATATTCAGCTGGAATTTTAGATTCAACTGAGAGGGCATTTGCTGATAATAGCGCTTTGTATTGTGTTGACAATCCTTTAAAGTTTTTCTGCAACTCATCTAGCTGTACACTCCCTTTTGACTCGATATAGGCTAAAATTGCGATCCCTCTTTTTGCCCTTGGATGAGATAATCTCCATTCTTTAGATTCAGGCCCAATACTTATCCAAGTTTCTTCGTGTAAACCATACTTTTGCTTTTTTCTCAAAAGAGGAGGCAATAGCATCTTGAAGATCTCTCCAATCGGGGCATGATAATAATCACTCATCCACTCACCGAGGTTGATCAAATCCACAGAAAGTAGAGAAACTTCATCTAATAGCATCGCTTTTTTGAGTGACTGATTTTGTTCACTCTTCTCAACAACACGAAGAATGATACCTACCAGTTCTCGAGAACCAAAAGGGATGCTAACTCGCATCCCTCTAATATCTTGAATTGTATCATCAACGGTATAATCAAAAAGTTGATATAAAGGACAAGGAACGGCAACTTGTACGATCATTTAAATACTTTAGGAACTTGATCTCCGATATCTAACTCAAGTTTAGCCATTGGTTTAAACCCAAATAAACTTGCAATAATATTGCTTGGAAAGGATTCTCTATCAATATTATAAAATGTAACACTATCATTATAGGCTTGCCGAGCATATGCAATACAGTTTTCAATATGAATAAGATCTTCATGCAACACTTTCATTTGCTGATCAGCTTTCAAATTGGGATAGTTTTCAACCGTTGCAAAAAAACCACCTAATGCGCGCGAGAATCCTTGTTCTGTTCCTAGTAACGCATGCATTGCTGCTAATTCTCCAACATGTTCCCTAGTGGCACTCAATTCGGATTGAGCACTATTACGAGCACTAATAACAGACTGAAGAACATCTTTTTCATGCTCAAGATAGCGTTGTGCAACCGCAACAAGATTTGGCACGAGATCATGTCGTTTCGCTAGTTGTACATCAATTTGTGCAAAGCTATTCCGACAATAATTACGTTTTCGAACTAATTGGTTATAGATTGCAACAATGACAATAATCGCAATCGCTATAATTACTAGCCAAACATAAGTCATCATTGCTCCTTTATCTTTTCTTTAAAAATTAAATTTTGAATGTAACTTCGCAAACATCTTCAATGCACTCGCGCGAAGGCTTTTTTTCTCAACGTATTGTACACCAACTACTTGGAAATTTTTAAGCTGAGATTGAATATATTCATCGCTTGTACCAAGTTCATCAATTAGTCCTAGAGCCTTAGCCTTAACACCTAGCCAATGTTCCCCTGTTGCAATTGTCTCAATATCAAGACTAGGTCTATGTTTGGATACGAATGTTTTAAAAATCTCATGAATATCTTCAAGTTCTTCCTTGAACTTTTCACGACCTTCATCCGTGTTTTCACCAAACATCGTCACGGTACGTTTATACTTCCCTGCTGTGAACTGCTCAAAGTCAATATCATATTTTTCAAGAAGTTTATGAAAATTGGGAAGCTGTGCAACAACTCCAATCGAACCAATAATCGCAAAAGGAGCAGCAATAATGCGATTTGCAACACATGCCATTAGGTATCCGCCACTTGCGGCAACTTCATCAACCGCAACTGTTAATGAAAGATTATGATCTTTTATCCGCTCTAATTGTGCAGCAGCAAGACCATATCCATTTACAACACCTCCTGGGCTTTTCAAACAAACAACAACTTGATCATTTTCTTTCGCAA
>CAZBKP010000112.1:0-6254 GCA_964492525.1 uncultured Cardiobacteriales bacterium | reverse complement strand
CCTATGCTGAACCCTTTACCCGATATCCGTGCCTTAGGGGATTATCTTCATTCTCTTGGTTTTGTTGATACAGTCATGCATATTGAGAAAATCACGCTCACTTATGAAACCCTAGAGACCTTGCTAATGGATCTACGTATATTAGGAAGACCGCCCTTTCAGCCCATTTGCAAAGGATTGAGAACGCCTAATTGGTTTTCTAAATGGAAGGCACATATGGATCAACAAAAGAGCGGAGAGTATTACGAGATTTCTTTAAATATTCTCTACGGACAAGCCTCTATGCCACCGATGTTATCGGTGGGTTTAGATGAAAATAAAGAAGCAAAATTTAGCATAAAAAACCTAAAACAGCGATAATAGTAATTATTGCGTTTTACCTTAGGAGGATCTATGTTTTCAGTTTCAGAAAATGCGCTTAAACAATTAGAAAAACAGCTCTCAACGACAGATGCAAGTGCGATTGAAGTTGCGATTAAAAAGTCTGGATGCTCAGGATACCGCTACTATATTGATCTTTGCAAAGAGATGACGGAAGCCTACACCATCCTCGTGGATACACCTGTAAAAGTCGTCACGCTCACGACCAATCTCCCTTTCTTAAAAAATGTCTCCCTCGATTATATTCAAGAAGGGTTAAACCGTAGTTTTAAATTTAGTAATCCTGATGCAAAAAGCGAATGCGGCTGTGGTGAAAGCTTCATGCTGTAACGCACCCAATGAAATATGTGCTTTCAATCCTACTAGGTGCAATCCTTCTCCTAGTGACAATCTTTTGTATTTATGATTATAAATATCCGCTCATTATCCCTGAAATTGAAGTATCTCCCGTTGTTCTTGATCGCAACGGAGAAGTGCTTCGTCATTTTGCAACAAAAGAGGGAGTTTTTCGTCAATGGATTGAGCTAGAGGATGTAAATGAGGCTTATCTCTCAACCTTAATTCAGTATGAAGACCGTTATTTTCGCTACCATTATGGTATTAATCCCCTCTCTACCGTTCGTGCGGCATTTCAATGGATTTTATCAGGGCACGTAGTTTCAGGGAGCTCAACGCTTACGATGCAGGTGGCACGCCTTCTTTATCCACATGATCGGACGATCGCAGGCAAGATCACACAAATGTTTCGAGCGATACAGCTTGAAAATCAATTCACAAAAGATGAAATTTTAACGCTATATATCAATTTAACGCCCATGGGTGGGAATTTAGAAGGGGTTGAAGCGGCTAGTTGGCGCTATTTTTCTAAACATGCAAGATCATTAACGATTTCAGAGAGCGCACTCCTCGTAGCACTCCCTCAGAGACCGAGCGCCTATCGTCCAGATCTTTATCCACAGAATGCGTTAAATGCTCGCAATAAAGTTTTAAAGCGGCTTAGAACCTACAATACGCTCTCAGAAGAGGCATTTAATCGTTATCAAAAAGATCCGCTAGGACTTGATTACGCAACGACGCTCAATCACGCCCCGCTCATTAGCGAGAAATTGATTAAACAATTTCCGAAGCAACATACGATCAAAACGACGATAGATAAACCGCTTCAAACCTCGCTTGAGAAGTTCTTAGAGCGCACTTCTCACCAATGGCCTCAAAAGGTATCGGGAGCGATCTTAGTCGTCAATAATTATACTCATGAGATTCATGCCTATCTTGGCTCTACGGATCTTTTTAATCAAGATCGATTTGGCTATATCGATATGGTTACTGCAATTCGCTCTCCAGGCTCGACACTTAAACCCTTCGCCTACGGAATGGCAATGGATTATGGGATTATCCACGAAGCGAGCCTGCTCACAGATGTTAAGCGCAATTTTGAGGGCTATGTGCCTAAAAACTTTGATCACCAATATCGTGGTCGAGTGAACGTCGCAGATGCGCTCAGAACGTCTCTGAATATCCCAATCGTCCAAGTACTGACTCATTTAACACCGCATCGATTTATCAAAACCTTGCGTGATGCCAAGATTGAAATACTCGTCAGAGACCCTAATCTTAGCGTGATACTGGGCGGAGTTGGAATTAATCTTTATGAGCAAGTTCGCCTATTCTCGAGCTTATCCACAAAAGGAACGGCCTATCCTCTCAAAATAGTATCGGATGATAACGATCAAGAAGGAGCCTCAATCTTATCGGAGGCATCCAGCTGGATTATCCATAATATTTTAAATCAGATGAATCCTTCGCATCGAATCAATCATCGTAAAATTGCATGGAAAACGGGCACCAGTTACGGTTACCGCGATGCTTGGGCGATCGGAACAAGTAAAGCGTGGACGGTCGGTGTTTGGATTGGTCGCCCTGATAGTGTTCCGAATGTCGGAACGCTTGCAAATCAGTTTGCGACACCGCTTCTATTTGATGTATTTAATTTTCTTCCCAAAGAGCGCGATGTTATTCTGCCAAAACCAGAGTCCGTCACAGAGGCTATGATCTGCTGGCCAAGTGGCCGTCGAATCGAATCGGTACCGATCGAATCCTGCGAGCAAACGTATCTCATTAATACGATCAACGGACAGGTTCCCCCAACATTGTATGATGCCCCAGGAGAGATGCCTCATGAGGGTTGGCCAATCTTATTAACGGATACCGCCCCCTTAACCCAACAGGTTAAAATCTTAACGCTTCAAGATGAAAGCATTTTATTTAGTAGCCCTTATACCATTAAACTCGAAGCTCTCGGAAATGCTCCCTTTTTATGGTACCTCAATGGAAAATTATTAGAATCCCCTGAGCTTGATATGGAAACGTTAACAGAAGGCATCTATACACTAACCGTGCAAGATACCTATCACAAAAGCGACTCGATCACGTTTGAGGTAAAAGATGAATGATATAAAGTTAAAAGGAGAAATGTCAAAGAGTCGCATATTAAAAATAGATTTACGCTTTCTATTTGCATTAATGCCCCACTCTATTCTGGTATATCTTGATACTTAGATAATAATACGTCTATTATTTTCCCTGTTTCATCATAAGACACATCGCAATATAAAACATTATCTATAATCATAGTTAATAATACGTACGATTGCACATGAATCCTATCATTGTCTTTTTTAACTGAGTTGACATTTTTACCTCCAAAAGGACCTTTCATGGAATTTTCATTAAATTCTTTTATATTTTTACCAATAAAATTAGTGTCACATAGGGCTTTAAAATCTCGCTCACTTAAAAAACCATTAATATTAATGATCAAAGCAAATATTAATAGGATAGCGATAACAATATATCTAATTTTAAACACTTTATTCCCTTTCTTGTGTGTTTATTACGCGCTCTTCTAATTTGCTAATTATAGGAGTATCTCTGTCTTTATTCACAGAGTCAAAAATAAGTTTATATGCTGAAACTCAAATATGCTCTAATAATGGAGAATAGCTAAAGTAACAAATTACTCAAAAGAAAAAAGCCTCATTACTGAGGCTTTTTTGCAAGAAACTCGATTTAACTAATTACTTCTACACTCTTTTGAGGGGAAACATACTTAAAACAAATTTCTCTTTGTAATGATTTATAAATAATAAATCTTATAGACCACGACAAACAGTTGTCTGTAATCCTTTACCACCTTCTTTAGCTTCAAACTCTACTTTTTGCCCTTCAGCTAAAGTACGGAAGCCATCACCTTGGATAGTAGAGAAGTGAACAAACACGTCTGCTGATCCATCTTCAGGAGTGATAAAGCCAAAGCCTTTTGATTCATTGAACCATTTTACAGTTCCAGTACGCATATAAAACCTCAAAAAAACATAGATGACATAATGTCATATTTAAACTAACTGTAGCATTATCACTACAGCGTTCTTACAAACTAAGAACGCCCTCTACATTACTCGTAACTTGGATGAATTGCAATAAATTTATTTTCTTTTTTGATATATTTTATTTTTATATTCAATTACTAAGTATAGCCACAATGATGTAATCGCTAGCATCATGATTCATTTCAGGTTAACTCGCTTAATTTTAAGAAAACATATCCCTAAAATCCTTTTTACGTTAGAATACCTACCTAAATTTTCACTCTCTACAAACAGGTTAAATAAGTTTATATGGATTTTACCACTTTCTTTCATGCAAACTGGATGCTATTTGCAGCGCTAGTTGTTGTATTTTTTCTAATCATTGGCAATGAGATTAAAACATTTAAATTAAGCAAATTTTTAATTTCTATCCCAAAAGCGTTACAACTCAACAATGATGATAAAGCGATTTTTGTGGATATCCGTTCTCATGATGAATATAAAGCGCGCCACTTACCAAATGCAATCCATATTGAAGAGAAACAGCTTGTCAGTAAATTAACGGAAAGCGACAGATTTAAAGATAAAATGGTCATTTTGTATTGTGATATGGGCACTCGTTCTGGAACCGCATGTGCTAATATAGCTAAGGTTGCAAAAGAAGCACATTTAGAGCTCCATTCATTGCAAGGTGGAATTAACGCTTGGGAACAAGCGGGTCTTCCCATTAAAAGTTCAAAAAAATAGGAGAGTATTATGAAAGTTGAAGTTTACTTTTTACCTGGTTGTCCTTACTGCCTTAAGGCTGTCACACTTCTTAAAAAGAAGAAAGTTGATATGACAATTTATGATGTCAACCAAGATCCAAAATATTGGGAAGAGAGTAAAACACGTTCAGGTCGTGATACTGTTCCACAAATTTTCATCAACGATAAACACATCGGAGGTTGTGATGATCTACTTGCACTTGATGCAAAAGGCGAGCTTGATCCACTTCTTCAAGATGCATAAATAGCATTAACTTAAGGAAATAAATATGTCAGAAAATCAAAATGCAAATAATGGACCTGTTTTTAGCGTTCATAAACTCTATAACAAAAATATTTCAGTAGAAGTGCCTAATGCGCCTGAGTGCTACAAAGAAATTGAAAGTGCACCTGAAATCTCTGTTCAACTTGCAAATGTTGCAAATAAAATGGACGATGGTTTTACTGAAATTGTTTTGCGTGTGACGGTTACTGCTAAATATGGTGAAGAAGTACTTTATCTTGTTGAAATCGAGCAAGCAGGTATCTTCACGATTGAAGGCTTTAGTGATGAACAACGTGGTCATATGGAAGGTGCATACTGCCCTACGATTCTATTCCCATATGTAAGAGAATCGTTAGATAACTTAATTATCAAAGCAGGTTTCCCGCCTTTAACCATCGCGCCTGTAAACTTTGATATGCTTTATGCACAACGTTTAGAGCAAATGGAAGCAGAAGGAAACGCTTAATCCTTTTTTGCCTAACAAACCCTCTATTATTCATAGGGGGTTTTTGTTTACTGATCACTATGAGATTTACCAATAATAAACAACTTAATGCTAAACTATCGGATCTGATTGCGACGAAAGGTTGCTTAATCACAAGTGACGAACCTTCGCTAAGGTTGAAAGCACAGCAATCCATCCGCAATGCGATATTGGCAAATGATGAAGTAGAGAAAACGAGCTTCGATGTCGATGCACGTTTTGATTGGTCGGAGCTTGAGCTCTCGATCAATAGCTTCTCTCTATTCTCTTCTAAAAAGTTTATAGAGCTCATTTTTTCCGCAAAACCAGATGCAAAAGCCCAAAAGGCAATCATTGAATGCTTTTCATCTGATAATAGTGATCTATTTATCCTTATCATCACTCCTCGCATTGATGCTAAAGGACTCAAAACAAAGTGGGTGAGCGAAATTGAGTCTAAGGGTGCAGTTGTCACCTTGTATCCGCCTGATCATAGCCAGCTTCCTGAATGGATTCACTCACGTGCAGAAGAAGAGGGTGTACAAATAGATTCTGAATCGATCACCTTTATCGCTCAACATAATGAGGGAAATCTTTTTGCGATTGATCAACTCCTCATGCAACTTAAATTTCTTCATGGAAATCATTCTTTAACCCTTGAGGACGTTCAAGAAGTTGCCTCAGAGAATTCTCAATTTGTCGCATTTGATCTCAGCAATGCATTATTAACAGGTGATTATGCAAGAATCTATCGCATTATTAGCACACTTCGATCAGAGGGAGAAGTTCCAACGTTGATCAACTGGGTTTTACAAAAAGAGATTGCAACGATTGGAAAGATGCAAGAAAAACTCAAAAATGGTGCATCCATAGATCAAGCCTTGTCCGACATTTGGGATCGCCAAAAACCAATGTATCGCATAGCATTACAGAGAATAAGCCCTAAACTCCATCGACATCTTGTCAGTATGGTGGTGCAGATCGATTTTGCGACCAAAGGACAACTCAAT
>CAZBKP010000111.1:0-6414 GCA_964492525.1 uncultured Cardiobacteriales bacterium | reverse complement strand
ACATCAAACAAAAACACCCTAGATAACATATTAAATTATCTAGGGTGTTTTCCAAATTTGGCGCGCCCGGAAGGAGTCGAACCTCCGACCGCCTGGTTCGTAGCCAGGTACTCTATCCAGCTGAGCTACGGGCGCATTCTCAAAAGAGGTGATCATTATAGTCATTTCAATCCAAGCGTCAAGTGCTATTTTGACTATTTTTTCAACATTTCCCCAAGCATTGCAAAAGGGTTGTGAGTAACCTCGACCTTTTTCTCTTCTAACCCACTATATTTTTGTGCCAATGCCTCTTCGTGTCGTTGATGCTCATTATCATGACAATAAAGACATAGCAACTCCCAGTTACTTCCATCCTCAGGATTGTTATCATGATCATGATCTCTATGATGAACTGTCAACTCACGGATATTGCTGTTATTAAATTCACGAGCACAACGACCACATATCCAAGGATAAATTTTCAAGGCCTTTGCACGATATCCTTTTTCTCTTTCATCTGCATTCTTTCGAGCTTCAGCAACTATTTTATCTAATTTACTTGATTTATCATTCATCAGTTTCACCTCCTAACGATAATCCCCTTTTAAAATTCGTCCTTTCTCTATATTCCATTCTCGTTCTTTAAGGGTAGCCCTTTTATCGTGGTCCTTTTTACCCTTTGCCAGTCCGATTTCTAATTTAGCAAATCCTTTTTTCCAATAGATAGAGAGTGGTACAACGGCATATCCCTTCCTATCAATCGCTCCCATTAGTCGGTCAATTTCATAACGATGCATTAATAATTTTCGCGTCCGAATAGGATCAGGCCTAACATGTGTTGAAGCAGAGATTAAAGGAGAAATATGGCAACCGATCAAAAGTGCCTCACCTTTTTTAAAGATGACATAGGCTTCTTTAAGCTGAACTTTTCCTTCTCTAAGGCTTTTTACTTCCCAGCCTTCAAGACTTAGCCCAGCTTCAATTTTTTCTTCTATGAAAAAGTCATGAAAGGCTTTTTTATTATTTGCAATTTGTGCAGGGGATTTTTTGGGTTTCTTACTCATTGTTTTTCACACTAGTTAATATTTTTTGTCACTAAACAAAGTGATCAAAATATAATTTGTCATAAATAGAATTGATCACTATTATACATCTATGCTATATTATCCGTTGAAAAAATATATTTTTCGAAAATAATTTATTGATTAAACAATCAACTCAGTGCTTAGGAAATTTTTATGAAAAAACTATTACCAATCGCTTTAACTGCTGCATTAGGATTTTCAATGCAAGCACATGCTGTAAAACCAATCGAGACTAAACGTATGGTTGAGATTGATGCTAGTGGTGGAGAAGCAAAAATTTTACCAGGAACATTACAAAACTTAGTATGCAAATACCTTCCACAGTATTGTGCAACACCTGTAAAATTCTTTTACCCAGAGAGCTTCATGTTTGCAGAATCAAACACTAATACTTACTATGCATTTGGTGTAAATGATCCTATCGTTATCAAAATCGAAATGACAGGATTTATCGGTAGCAATAACGTACAAGGAATGAGCGTTGCTAAAGTATCTTATGCAGATATGACTGCTTATAACAAAACAGCTCAATCACGTAGTGATCACTATCATAGCCATTTAGCAAGCGAGTTCAAAATCGACTCAGCATTGTATCCAGTTGCTGGAAATCCAGTAATCGAGAGCAATGTATGGGCTGCAGCTCTATTAAGAGACCGTATTGATGGTGGTAATGTTACTGAAGCTGACTTTATCCGTGTTGATTTCGTAGATGCAGGAAGCCAACCACAAACTCCTTATGTTTTCTTCCGTCATATCCCATTTTCTCCTGAGCCTGCAGGTCTAAACATGAAACCTACTTTACAGATTTCATATGATTACAAAGGCACTCAGAGCAAATATGACTGGGTATTCAAGCAAGCTGATCGTCAGTGGCAACGTTATAACGGTTTAGGAAAAAATGTTCTTAACCTAACTAACATCAAGCTATACTTCCGTAGCGATAGAGGATGGGGAAGCAAGCCTCATGCTATGGATACTTACATCAGCAAAGGCTTAAGATAATCGATTTTTGATTTTTTCCTTAAACACAAAGGTCTTGAGAATATTTCAAGGCCTTTTTATTTATATACATCAAAAATGTATAACAAATAAAACGAATTATTGATTATTTTTTATGTTTGTTTGACAAAGTAAACATGATAATTTATAGTCCCTTTAATAAACAAAACCAAAGGGGCTCGTTATGATCAGTCATGAATATATTAAAAAAGTAATCCAAGATAGGGGATTAACATTACAAACTGTTGCAGATAATACTGGAATGACAAAAGGCTACTTAAGCCAACTTCTTAACAACAAGGCATCCAACCCTAGTGCTAACAAATTAAACGCCCTCTATGAATTTTTAAATATTGCTCCAAAAACAGACAAAAAAAGTGTGGGTCTCGTTTTTGGAGGCTTTTATCCTCTACATACAGGACATATTTATTTAATCCAACGCGCCATTAGTCAAGTAGATGAACTTCATATCATCCTTCGCTACCATGAAACTCGAGATCTAAAAATATTTCAAGATAGCGCCATGTCAAAACAACCCTCTTTAAAAGACCGCCTAAGATGGTTATTACAAACCTTCAAATATCAAAAAAATATTCATATTCATTCCCTTGATGAAAGTGATTTAGACGAATCAGCATCAGACTTATCAGCTTGGGCATCGAAAGTTGATTACCTACTAAAGTCCCATAATATAAAACCTGATGTTGTATATACAAGTGAAAAACAAGATATTGATCTTTATAAAGACTATCTCAATCTGCCGACAAGACTTATCGATCCTCAGCGTACTTTTATGAATATCTCAGGAACAGATATTCGAAAAGCTCCCCTTACCCACTGGGAATTTATTCCAACAGAAGTTCGTCCTTTCTTTGTAAAAACCATTGCGATTTTAGGTGGTGAGTCGAGCGGTAAATCCACCATGGTAAATAAACTTGCAAATATGTTTAACACGACAAGTGCATGGGAATATGGCCGTGAATATATTTTTAAACATCTAGGCGGGGATGAGCGCGCACTCCAATTTTCTGATTATGATCCTATCGCTTTAGGACAAGCACAGTACATCGATTTTGCAGTTAAACACGCTAATAAAATTGCATTTATTGATACTGACTTTATTACAACACAAGCATTCTGCACTAAATATGAGGGAAAACCACATCCATTTGTTCAAGCAATGATTGATCGCTATCGCTTCGATCTTGTTATTCTTCTTGAAAATAATACACCTTGGGTTGCAGATGGACTTCGCCATCTTGGTTCATCAACTTTGCGAAAAGAGTTTCAATCACTTCTCAAAGAGCTTTTAAATAAAAACAAAGTCAACTACACAGAAGTAACCTCTCCTGAATATGACGAACGATTTTTGAAGTGTATTTCTCTTGTAGAAAATTTATTAAAGACATCTCGCTAACCCATAAGGACTACTATGAAAAATTTAATCCTACTCATCGGTAGAAATCGATTCTATCCTTATATTTCTCTCATTTTAATTACGATTGCGTATCTCTATACAAATCCTATGGGATCATTTAATTGGCGTTATTTCGCATCGTACTTTGGTGCTATGACAGGCCTTATCTGTGTGATTCTTCTCGCCAAACGAAACTATTTTGGGAATTATCTTGGACTTCTTTCTGCATTTGGAGAAAGCATTGGTAACTTTTTAGGTGGGAATATTGGAGCCGGCCTTCCTCATGTATATTTTTTCTCAACACATGTTTATGCATTAATAAATTGGCGTTCACATCAGGATAATGAACATAAAGTCATCACACGCTCACTAAAACCGATTCATTATTTATATATTATTATTGGATTTACATTGGCATTTGGATTTAATGTGTACCTAACGAATGCGACAGAGGTTGAAAATTCGTTCACTCAACTCATTATGAACTCTAGTATTTTTGGTATTGGTGTGATCGCACAAACACTTCTTATGGGAAGATTCCACTCAAGTTGGTATCTATGGATTAGCATGAATGTTTTTGTCATTGGCCTCAATATCTATACCAACAATCCTATTATTGCTACACAATATTGCATCTACCTTTTAAATGCCATATATGGACTTTTGGAATGGAAGGATTCCTCAAAAAATGAAAATTCTTAAGTTTAATAGATAACATAAAGGCAGATATTAATCTGTCTTTTTACTAATTATGAAAAACTTAATGCATTTTACTTTGCTGATAATCTCCTAGTAAAAAACCACTCACACTCATTAGAACGTTTAATATCAAACTGATAACCGGATTCATTAAACTGTTTGATCTTCTCTGCATCCATAATTTTATTCTTAATAATATAACGCGCCATCAACCCTCTTGCACGTTTTGCATAAAAGCTAATAACTTTAAAATCCCCTTTGCTTTCATCTAGAAACATAGGCTGAATCACTTCAGCATTCAGTTTACTTACGTCTATCGCCTTAAAATACTCATTCGATGCAAGATTAATAAGCATTCTGCTAGCTTGCTGATCAAGAAGCATACTTAAATGGCTCGTAAGAATAGCTTTCCAAAACTGATACAAATTTTTATTTTTACCATTTTTTAATTTAATTCCCATTTCAAGACGATAAGGTTGCATTAAGTCTAATGGGCGTAATATTCCATATAACCCAGATAAAATCCGTAAATGCATTTGAGAAAAACTCATATCCTCATCGGTAAAGTCGTCAACACATACCCCCTCATAAACATCACCCTTAAATGCGAAAATTGCTTGCCTTGAATTTTCCAAAGAGCCCTCTGATTGCCAATTCTGAAATCGCTCATAATTCAATTCCGCTAATTTATGGCTAATTTTCATTAAAGTTATAATCTCTTCTATAGAGAGTGCCTTACAGTATTGAATCAGATTCTGTGAATAAGACGCTAATTGAGGCTGAGTACATCCTACTCCCAACGCTATAACCGAAGTATAATCTAATGTTTTGGATGGTGAAATTACTGTAATCATATCGACCTCATTTTAAAATAGTTAAGGCTTACTCACATTATTCCGCCCTGAAATACTCTTTAGCTTAGAAGAGACGGCTCTTCTTTCCTCCTGAATTCCTTCTTTTATTAATTTGATTAGAAGCTCTCCTTCTGGCTTTAACACTATTGGATTCTTCTCATAACTCTCTAAAACCTCTTCTGGTCTTAAATAGTAATGCAAATCGCGTGTCATCAACTCATCAACAACATGATTCAAACTATCTGAAACTTCATTAATAAGTGCTTTATTATTTCTAGCTACTAAGATAACTCTAGATGAAACAGCTAAAACATCATTATCCAACCCCCAATAGTACTCTTTAGGAATTGAAGCCGAGTAAAACCACGGATATTTTTTTGTAATTGCATCAACTTGCTGCTGCGTAAATCTCATAATCTTCGCATCACAGGCTGCCGTCAACTCTCTCACAAGCCGGCTGGATTGCATACTCATTAAAACAACGCCATCAAGACCCATATAGCAGAATTGATCTTTCATCTTTTCTGTATTTGCCATCATAGGATAGTAAATATCTTCACTTCTAACCCCAATACTTTCTAAAATCGGTTTGACTCGGTATGATTTTGTGGCACTATCTAATACACCAAAGATTCGGTCACGCAGACTTGAAAGATCTTTTGTTGTAAGCTCCCTCGACCCAACTAGATAAAAATATTCTTGATAGATTGGAGCAATGACATAAGGCTGATAATTTTTTTTATAATCAGAAGACAATAAAACTTCTTCTGGCAACAGTGCTAAGCTTACCTCATCTTTTTTGAGTGCATTAAATACTTCATCAATTGTTAAAAATTTTGTACCACAATGATTTAAAGGATGATTCGCTTCTATCCCTAAACAGATAATATCAGCGCTCTCTTTTGTTATATCAAGATGATCAACATACCCAATAATAATTGCCTTACGCTCTGTTTCTTGTGCGTATGAAACGAATACAATTGACAAAAAGAATACTGAACATCTTATCCAAAAGAAAAGATTTTTCATTTTGAACCTCTGAATGTACGTGATAACAAAAAAGCCTAGCTTTCGCTAGGCTTTTATATCTGGCTCCCCGACCTGGGCTCGAACCAGGGACCCCGTGATTAACAGTCACGTGCTACTACCAACTGAGCTATCGAGGAAAGGAGGATTGCTATTATATGGATTGCGTAAAATTTGTCAAACGTTTTAATTGCGTATTTTTTTACCACTTAAATTGGGAGTTTTAACCTTGATCGTCAATTCCATGATTAATTTCCATTTCAAGATGAGAGAGCACTTTCCCATCATAAGGCATTACGGTAAAACGAAAAGCATCAACCACAACAATATCACCCTCTTTCGGTAATGACCCACA
>CAZBKP010000110.1:0-6458 GCA_964492525.1 uncultured Cardiobacteriales bacterium | reverse complement strand
CCTGACACATGCTTTATTTTAAATGAATAAAAGATAATAAGTGCAAATACAGATAACGCCATCCCTAACGGTGCGTTTACATCAGCAGTGGGTAAGATTCTTTGATGTTCAATGTTAAGCCCAAACACATTGATTAATGCAGAAGGAAGATCCACAGGTATCAAGTCCATCATGTTCATCACGATGACCCATAAAAAGATTGTCAATGCTAAAGGCGCAATAAATCCATTTGGCCCATTCACAAGCGTGCGACTTTGTGTTTCTGCAAATTCAACGAGCATTTCAACGGCAGTTTGGAAACGACCTGGGATACCAGAAGTAGCTTTTCTAGATGCTCGATATAAAAATAAAATAACGATTAAACCACAAACAACTGACCAAAAAACGGTATCAACATTAATAAGACCAAAATCGACAAAAACTTTTTGGGGTTCGTCTGTTTGTGTCATATTTACCAAGTGATGATTAATATAACTACTTTGTGTTAATTCTGTTCCAGCCATAATATATAACCTAAATCTATTTTTTCCTGTACAGAGTAGCAACTACAATTGGCACATGCAAAGAAACAATTAAACCAACTATAAAACCACTCCAACTTATACGACTCAACAATATTGCAACAAATAACAACAATACTGCACTTATAAATTTGTTAAAAACTGCACTGAACCAAAACAGCATTTGCTTAAAACCAGCAAAGAAATGAAGCGCTATTATACAAAAAATATTTGGCAATATAACAGCACAACTTGTAGCCAAATAACTAATAGAAAATCCTTTCCAACCGATTAAATAAAATACAACAAAGAGAGTAAATGTAACAAAAACTTGTGCTAATACGCTTATTCTTACCACACTCACATCCTATACTCTTAGCTTTCTGATTATAATCCGCTTCAACTTAATGTCAATCATTTTCAAAACAGCCAATGAATCAACTCATGATCTAAATCATGAAATACAAACTACTTTAATTTTGCTAAAACACCTTCTAATTGATCCAAAGAATCATAGGATATTGTCATAACACCTTTCTCTTTTGTTTTAGATTTAAATGTCACTTTCATACCTAATGCTTCACTCAAATCAAGAGAAAGACGTTTTATATCTGGGTCTTCCCTCATTACTTTTTTCTTAAAAACTGATTTTCCATTTTTTGCTTTAACGAGACTTTCTACTTCTCGTACGGTTAGCCCTTTATCAATAATTTGAGAAGCAATGTTTATTTGATCCGTATCAGATAAACCAATTAATGCACGCGCATGCCCCATATCTATTTTCTTTTCTAACAAAAGTTGCTTAACACCCTCACACAACTCTAAAAGTCTAAGTGAATTTGACACCGCAGAACGTGATCGCCCCACAATTTCAGCAATTTCTGCATGCGTTAAGTTAAATTCTGAAACAAAACGCTCTATTGCCTCTGCCTCTTCTATAGGGCTTAAATCTTCACGCTGGATATTCTCAATTAATGACACCGCAAGCGCGACTTGATCCGTCATCTCTTTAATAACAACAGGGACTGTTTTTAATTGAGCAAGCTGAGAGGCTCGCCATCTACGCTCTCCCGCCAAGATTTCATAACGATCATTGCCCTTAGAGTCAGAACTAACTTTACGGACAACGATAGGCTGAATCAACCCTTGTTTTTCAATCGATTCCGCCAATGTTTTTAACTGATCTTCGTCAAAATTACGACGAGGCTGATACTTGCCTGGTTTTAAAAATTCGATAGAGAGCTCTTTAATACTCTCCTTCGATTGCGATCGCGTTAAAGACGTAACCTCTTCAGGTGCTAATTTCGTTTGTCCTAATAGAACATCTAGTCCTCTACCTAATCCACGCTTTTTCACCATTTACCCTCGCTTATTTTTCTTATAACGTTGAACCACTTCCTTCGCTAATTCGCTGTATGCAATGGCACCTTTAGACGCCGCATCATATTTTGTAATAGACTCACCAAATCCAGGCGCCTCTGCCAAACGAATATTCCTTGGGATCACAGTCTCAAATAGCTTATCCCCAAAAAAGTCTGAAAGATTTTCAGAAACCTGAAGTGCAAGAGAATTCCGCCCATCGTACATTGTCCTTAATACCCCTAAAATTTCCAAATCAGGATTGGTACTTTTCTGAACCTCTACAATCGTATTCATAAGTGCTGTAACGCCCTCAAGCGCATAATATTCACATTGAACAGGAATCAAAGCATAGTCTGCAGCTGTCAATGCATTTAATGTCAGCATATTTAAAGAAGGAGGGCAATCAATAATTATGTAATCAAAGTTGTTTTTAATAACAGACAAACTCTCTTTTAAAACAAAAGCCCCCTGCTCTCTTTGTGTTAATAACACTTCCGCGCCTGTTAAATCACCATTTGCACCCACAAGGCGCACAGAGTTCTCTTCCATATTGATAATCGCCTTTTCGATTGCGATATCATCCAATAAAAGATCGACGACCCCAAGTTCAAGATCATGCTTATTTACACCTAACCCTGTTGTTGCATTTCCCTGAGGATCTAAATCGAGCACCAATACATTGGGGCGTGCTTTAGTCTCGGATAAACAAGCGGCCAAATTAACGGCAGTCGTTGTTTTTCCAACACCGCCTTTTTGATTCGTTATTGCTATTGTTGTCACAAAAAGCCACCCTACACAAATTCGCTAAATATAAAACGGTAAGTATAGCAAAATTATATAGGGGATAAAAAAATCAGATGACGAGCTTCATTTAATAATGGAACACTCAGCGGAATAATCTCTGATTGAAACGATTGATTCGAAGCCGTCCACTCGCTCTCATTGACATGACCTTTCATGGCTGCAAAGCTCCCTTTTTCCGAAAGGAGATGATTTGACCAACTTACCATATCGTCGCCACTTGCAAATGCCCTTGATAATACAAGATCAAACGGCTCAGCTGGATGATAATCTTGTACTCTTGAATGAACAATCTCTACATTTTTAACACCCAACTCAAGCTTCATCTGTTGCATAAAACGAATTCTTTTTCGATTACTATCCAATAAAACAAACTGAATATCTTTCATCGCAATCGCCAATAAAAATCCGGGCAATCCCGCACCTGTTCCTACATCTATGATGCGGTGTGGCATTTTCTTCTCTAAATAAGGAATTAAAACAATTGAGTCAAAAAGATGCTTTACCAACATCTCCTCTCTCTCCGTAATAGAGGTCAAATTGTATGCTTTATTCCAAATTTGAATTCCATTTAAATAATGGCACCACATTTTTATCGTTGCATCATCAAAGGAAAACGAGGATGTTTCCAATGCATTAGCCAAGTATTCGAGATCAAACTGTTCCATATTACTTTAACTTAGGGGATAGAAAGCCAACATAGTATCAAAACTTACCGCTGATGATGGTGGGATTTCTATTAAGCAATTTGCCGTCGCGATGCCACTCAACATTGCAGACCCTTGACCGCCAACGATATTTAGGGCGTATATACCCTTTTCATCTTGATAATAATGTCCTCTTAAAAATTCTCTGCGCGGCTCAATTTTTTGTCGCTCAAACTTGGCATAACCTTGTAATACAGCAGGTGTCACATTAGGAGAGAGCGCTTGCATTAAAAGAGGATATACCAACAACTAGAAAGTGACATAAGCAGAAACTGGGTTACCAGGGAGCATAAAGACGTAAGCATTCCCAATCTTCCCCCATCCGAACGGTTTTCCAGGCTTAATTGA
Organism: uncultured Cardiobacteriales bacterium; assembly: GCA_964492525.1. GTDB lineage: Bacteria > Pseudomonadota > Gammaproteobacteria > Cardiobacteriales > Wohlfahrtiimonadaceae > Wohlfahrtiimonas. Next base: position 2,740 of record CAZBKP010000110.1, on the reverse strand, counting down.
TAATTTCCAACCGTGCAACTCACCTTGAGATAAAATCGCTTGTTTAATATGATCCTCTTCTCCCACGGAAGCACCGCCACTTAAAATAATGACATCATTTTGTGTTGCGGCTTCCTTTAACGTAGCACATGTTTTTTCATAATCATCTGGCAAAATCCCGACATCCGTAACTTTGTGACTGTGCTCAAGCCATGCTCGCAACATATAGCGATTCGCATCATAAATCTTACTTTCAGAAAGTGTGTCATCAAGTTCTATCAATTCACTTCCCGTAGAAATGACCGCGATATTAAGCCCCATATAAACAGGTAGCACACTCATACCCTGTGATGCACAGAGTGCAACAATAGAAGGTGTGATTTTAGTATTCTTCGAGACAAGTAATTCACTCTTTCGTATCTCTTCACCTTGATAACGGATATTTTTTCTTAATCCTGCAGCTATATTCAATTCTAAATTTTCGCCCTTGACCGTTACATTCTCCTGAATCACGACCGTTGTTGTATTTTCAGGAATAGGCGCACCTGTAAAAATACGAACAGCCTCACCCTCCTTAAGGGAAATCCCATGATTCAGCTCACCTGCAGCAATACGACCAATAACCTTAAAAGATAACTGTTCACCCGTGGAATCACAGAGCGCATACCCGTCCATCGCGCTATTATCAAAAAGTGGTGCATCATACTTTGCAAATATATCTGAAGAGAGTGTTTTCCCTACAGCATCCACCAAGGGAACCGTATCAATTTTATGTGCCAATTTAATTTCATCTTGCAAACGCGCTTTTGCGACATAAAAATCCATCATTTTTACTCTCCTTTTCGCAATATATCTTCTATTCTTAACACATCATCAGGGGTATTAATATTCAAAAAAGCCTTTTCGTCATCAAAATCAACTGGAAGACAACGACATTCCGCCATAAAATCACGTATTTTTAATTTTCGGGCATTGAGTTGCTCGCTCACTCGTCCGAGCACGGATGCCTTACACTGCAATAATGCGTAATGAGCGCGATCATTCACTTGTGGATACACAAGCTCAACATTGTTTTTCAATAAAACGTCGTAGTGTCTTTCCACTAGATCAAAGGGTAGTAGCGGATCATCACACGAAACCACTTGAATCACATCCTCTTCTTCCACATACTCACTAAGACTTTCTAACCCTGCCAACGGCCCCAATCCAAGAAAGTCTTCTTTATCATGGATTACGTTATACCCCAGAGCCTCGTACTCATTAATATTTTGATTCGCAGAGACAATAATGCGATCCACTTGAGGCAATAACCGATCATATACATAGGAAATCATAGGGCGCCCCAATAATGAATACAAACCCTTATTGATTCCTCCTAATCGCGAACCTTTTCCGCCCGATAGAATAAACCCTATGATTGACATGATTCCCACTTCTTCATGGCAGAGGCATCACTTATTTTAGCCTCAACCCAATGCTCTGAGCCATCCTCAAAAAACTCTTTCTTCCAAAAAGGGGCGCGAGTTTTTAAGTAATCCATAATAAACTCAGCAGCTTCAAACGCGGATTTTCTATGCTCTGACATCACATGCACAAGCACAATAGGGTCTTGAACATAAAGCATACCAACGCGATGAACCACTAAACAACTCTCTAAATCCCAACGGCTCTTCGCCTCTTCTATGATCGCTCTGATTTCGTTTTCAGTCACATTGGGATAATGCTCCAAATAGAGCGCTTTTAATTTAACCTTGGTGTCATGCGCCCGTACAAACCCTTGAAAACTTACAATAGCGCCCGTATTTTTAGTAGACAAGAGCTTTTCTTGCTCAATTTTAGAAAGATCGTAAGGCGCTTCTTGAATGCGGACATCAATCATATTACCCCCCCGTCACAGGAGGAAGAATAGAAATGACATCTCCTGATTTGATTCCTATCGTATCAAACACAATTTCATCATTGACTGCGACTCTAAAAATATTATCCGTACTTAATGCTCTTGCCCAACGCTCATTTCTCGATTGCAATAGCGCCAACAGATCTTCTGTCGTTCCTGAGCACCACTCAATGCTCTCTTCAGAGAGCTGTAATTCATCCTTTAGCTTTCCGAAATAACGAACTTTTATCATACTCACTCCAATCCTATCATGCTGCCTTATGGCGTAACTGATATAGTTTAGCAAAAACACTCTCAAATCGACCAAAGAGCAACGATAAAAAATAAAAAACACCTGCTACAGCGATAATACTAGGACCGCTTGGTAACGTATAATAAAAGGAGACAAGTAATCCGAAATATGAAACAAGCACACCTACCCAAAGGACTAATACAAAAGCACCTTCCATGCTTTTTGTCCAAAATTGACTAATGATTGCAGGCAACATTAATAAACCCACAGCCATAAGAGAACCTAGTGCCTGGAAGCCTGCAATCAAATTAACCACAACGACAAATAAAAAAAGGGAATAGGCGGGGATTGAGGTCATTCTCTGAGACTTTAAAAATAGAGGATCGATAATAAATAAGATCAAGACACGATAAATTAAAGCAAGCACAATTAAGGTAAACGATAACACTCCAAATATAAAAAAGAGCATATTTCGATCTATTGCCAAGACCGAACCAAAAAGAATATGCGTCAGGTCCGTATTTGATCCTATTTTTGAAATAATAATTACACCGCTTGCCAATGAGATGAGATAGAACGCTGCAAAACTTGCATCCTCAGAAAATTTTGTAAAGCGAGAAACGGTAAACGCA
>CAZBKP010000109.1:0-6483 GCA_964492525.1 uncultured Cardiobacteriales bacterium | reverse complement strand
CTTCGCTGCGATAAAAGGATCTAATCTTCCATCGATTGTATTTTTTTCCATTGGAAAATAGAGCCGTCCTGTACTTGGCATGAATTGCCACATTCCCGCAGCCCCTGCATGAGAACGCGCAATATTTTGGAACGAAGATTCGACATGGGGAAGATATGCGAGCTCCTCAGGAACCCCTTCTTTTTTCATAATCGCTTTAAATTCAGGCAAATAGTAATAACTATTTTCTAATCCTTTTTTATAGCGACTTTTTAATCCTGTTTGGTATCTTACACGCTCAGATGCCCCATAGATTGCACTGCCTCCTCCAGATTTTTTCAGCATTGCAGACCATTTTTTTTGCTCACTTGAAAGGGGCTGATTCAAACGCTGACGATCCTCCATCTCTTTAAGCTGTGCCACAAAATACGCTTGTCGATTCGATAATACCGTTGCTCGCATTTGGCGATCACTTGGAAGCGTGACGATATCGTAAATCACATCAAGATGGCGATCATCATGAAATACGGCTTGATTCTCATCCCATTGGCTATAAACTTTCTCCCAAAACGCCACCATAGGCTCGAGTTTTTTAGGTTCAGGAAAATGTTTCCCTTTGCTTGCACATGCAGATAGCACTGCAATTAATGAGATATATAGTGTATATCTTATTATCTTTTTCAGTTGTTTCATTATTTTCCCTAATTTTTATAATATTGCTTTAGCGCGTTGAATTGCTTCTTTCACTTGTGAAGGTGCCGTTCCACCAAAATGGTTACGCGCATTTATAGAACCTTCTAAAGTTAATGAATCAAAAACATCACCCTCAATCTTATCTGAAAACTGCTGCAATTCTGCTAAGCTCATTTCAGAGAGATCACGCTTTGTATCGACGCCAAGTTTCACTGCTTTTCCTACAATTTCATGCGCATCACGAAAGGCAATTCCTTTACGCACAAGATAATCCGCTAAATCTGTAGCCGTCGCAAAGCCTAATTTAGTGCGTAAATACATATTCTCTTTTTTCGTTGAAATCGCTGGAACCATATCTGAAAATGCACGAAGTGACCCTAAGATTGTATCTGCAATATCAAATAGTGGCTCTTTGTCTTCTTGGTTATCTTTGTTATATGCAAGTGGCTGGCTTTTCATTAAGGTCAAAAGCCCCATGAGATGACCAAAAACACGTCCTGATTTTCCCCGTACAAGCTCAGGGACATCTGGATTTTTCTTTTGTGGCATGATAGAGGATCCCGTACAAAAACGATCTGGCAATTCAATAAAGTCAAACGCAGGTGTTGACCACAAAACGAGCTCTTCTGAAAAACGAGAAAGATGCATCATTAAGATACTAGCTGCACTTGAAAATTCGATCGCAAAATCACGATCAGACACAGAATCTAGCGAGTTTTCTGTAGGTCCCTCAAAGCCCATTAACATTGCACTAAAATGACGATCAATGGGGTAGGTCGTTCCCGCAAGAGCTGCGGCTCCTAAAGGAGAAAAATTCATGCGTTCACGGCAATCTCTAAAACGTGTACGATCTCTTTTAATCATCTCAAACCAAGCCATCATATGATGGCCGAAGGTGACAGGTTGAGCGACTTGAAGATGCGTAAAACCAGGCATAATTGTATCAACTTCGCGCTCAGCAATGGATAAAATGCCTTCTTGAAGCTTTTTGAGTGATTCATCAACTTGATCTAACGTATTTCTCAACCATAAGCGGATGTCCGTTGCGACTTGGTCATTTCGAGATCTTCCCGTATGTAATCGCTTACCTGCGATACCAACTTTATCCGTCAAAGAGGCTTCGATATTCATATGAACATCTTCTAAAGCGATCGACCACTTAAACTGCCCTGACTCAATCTCTTTTTGAACCTCATTAAGCCCTTGAACAATCAACTCATAATCTTCCTTTGATAGGATGGTTTGCTTATAGAGCATCTCAGCATGTGCTTTTGAACCTTGAATATCTTCTTTATACATCCTTTGATCAAATTGAACTGATCCTGTGAATGCTTGGACAAACTCATCTGTTGACTCTGAAAAACGTCCACCCCACTGCTGATTTACTTTTTGTGTCATATTTTGATCAATCCTTACCAATTACTAATGATGAATTATTTTAGGGAAGCTAATAACAATTTGAGCCCCCATCATTTTTCCTTCTGAATAAATCGCTATTTTACCATGATGTTCTTCAATTATTTTCTTAACGATCGCGAGTCCCAACCCTGTTCCCTTCACTTTTGTTGTGACATACGGCTCAAAGATATTATTCATTTGAGAGGGTTCAAAACCGACTCCTGTATCTGAAATCTCAAGGCGAACCACATCTTGAAGAAGCTCCGTTCGAATCGTAATTGTCCCAATATTATCAGGACATGCCTCTATCGCATTTTTGATTAAATTGTGCAATAGTTGACGTAAACGAATACTATCTCCAAGAATATAAAGTTCTCCTTCAGAAAGCTCAATATTAAACATCAGCCCTGAAGGATAATCTTGGTAAAGGTACATCACTTCATTAATCAAGGCATTGAGTTCAATTTCGCTCAAAATACTCTGCGTCGTTTTGGCATATTGACTAAATTCATCTACCATCGTTTTCATCGCTTTAACCTGAGAAATAATGGTTTCAGTCGATTTATCTATCACTTCCTTATCTTTATCGATAAATTTATCTGAAAAACGTAATTTAAGCCGTTCAGCTGAAAGCTGGATCGGAGTCAATGGATTTTTAATCTCATGAGCCAATCGCCTTGCCACTTCACTCCATGCAGATTCACGCTCGGAACTAATTAGCTGAGTAATATCATCAAAAACAATAATTTTCCCGCCTTTAAGCCCAATTTGATCAGCTTGCTCTGAACCTCTTAATGAGAAAATTTGCTGCTGACCATCATAATAACGGCTAAATTCAGTTCGCCACTCCTTTTGATCATTTTCATCTAAAAACTCAAAAAGTGGCTTCATAAAACTTTTCAAAGCATCCTCTGAATTTTCAAGTTTATCTAAACTAAATTGCTGTAATGAGGACTCTGCTACGCCTAAAATATTAATTGCCGCCTGATTATAAGTTCGGATTTTACCATTAACATCAATAACTAATACACCTGATGATAATTTAGCTAAAAGAGAGACTAAATGGGAACGCTCTGATTCAAGTAACGATTGAGACCTTTGAGCAATTTGATGTGCCTCTTTTAAGCGATTGGTCATTTCATTAAATGAATGCGTTAAAAATCCAATTTCATCATTTGATTTCACTTTTATTTTTCGCTCTAAATCACCATCTGCTACTGCTTTAGTTGCGATAGAAAGATCTCTAATGGGATTTACTAAGCGTCTTGCAGCAAAAAACGATCCCCCTAATGCGAGTAAAATTGAGAGCATAGAAACCATTCCTAAAATCGCCATTAGATTGTATTTAAACGGCTCTCTCAACACTTTATATTGTTTATAATATTCAACAGACTGTTTTGTAGAATTTGCAAGGGATGTATATCGATCAGGAACTTCGTAAAATCCTTGAATTATAAAGGGGGTTGCACTGTTAATTTTAGTTATCACACGCACTCTAAGTTGTGTCTCACTAATCTGTTCTAAAGCCACATAATCAACACCTTCTGCAACTGTCATCAAAATAACTTCATTTGGCGACTCAGGAAGCACTTTATTCCATCCACTTGCACTAAATGAGATCAAATCCCCATTCATATTATAAATACTTAACTCTTGTGCATTGATTTGATCTCGAATATCTTCAAGATAATATGCTAAATTCAATGTAGGAATCTGACTTAATTGCTCACCTGCATTTTGTGTTAATCTCAATGCATCTAATCGTCTAACTTCTAATGCAGAACGTGAGAGCGCGATAGCGTCATCAAATCCTTTATCTAGGGATTCATCAAACCAACTATCAATGCTTCGATAAATCAAAGTGATTGAAAAGTACAAAAGAATACATAGAGGGACTAAAGAAAGACCTGCAAAGAAAATCACCATCCTAGCATTGAGCCGAGACCCCATAATGCCACGTCTATAGGAAATAATTAAACGATAGACAAAACGCCCTACAAACCAAAAAAGAAGCAGTAAACACACTAATCCAAAAATAGCTAAACTAATAAAATTATCAGAATAATCACCTGCAGACTGAATCGACTGATTCATCATGACAAGCACTGCAAAAAGTAATATAGATAGTAAAACTAGTGGAAAAATACTATCTTTTCTAAATGGACGGATCATTTTATAAGTCCCAATATTTCCAACCAGAAGTCAGACTCCAAGTCGATGAAAGATATGCTGGAATTTTAATCGGGATGGGTAACGATTCAATATCAAGCTTCAATTGAACACCTCCTCGATACTCCTTATTGTCTTGTTTATTTACAATCAATAAAGGGAGATTGGAGGGTTCAGAAATATAACTTAATGCAAGTGTCAAGGTCGGAAAATTCTCGTAGTGTTTATTGTCTTTTGTTTTGACAACATATTGTTGTGTAAGCATATTATAACTAATCGTATATCGATAAGAATAGTAGGCATTATAATTGGTAATCCAATTTAATGATTTCTTTTCTTGCACAATTAAATTATAAACATATGTAAGTGGTATTCCACTTTCTAAAAGTCTAATTTGATCGCTCGATAATGTAATATTTGCTTTTATAGAAACATCATAACTATCTTTTTCAAGTGGAAGAACATACACAGATTCGATTGAAAAATTCTTATCTTGAGAATAGCCCAAAGAAAATAGTATCAAAAAGAGTGAGAAAATAAATCGTTTCAGCATGAATTACTTTTTCTCAATTAAACAATAATAAAATCCATCCGCCTTTTGATGAATTTCTTGTGCAATAGGGAGAATTTGTACACCATACTTTTGACTCAACCCTAAAGGCGTTGAGAGTGGAAGCGCTACTGCATCCTCATGAGCATTGAAGAAAGTCTCCATTTGTTTGACATTTTCTTCAGGCAAAATCGAACACGTTGCATATAAGAGGCGTCCTTTTGGTTTAAGAAGTGTCCATGCATGATTCAAGATTTCACGTTGAGTCATCACTAGCTTCTTAATGTCGGTGGGTTTTCTAAGTAATTTAAGATCAGGATGGCGGTGGATAATCCCTGTTGCAGAACAGGGCACATCTAGAAGAATTGCATCAAATTGCTCATCACTTTTATAGGTTTCCATCGAATCACATACCAGTGATACTTTCGATTGCGTTGCAAGATCACAGCATCTTTCCAAATTTTCTTTAATTTTTATTACACGACTCTCAACACTCTCTACTGCAATTAATTTACGTAGGGTCGGGCTATTTTCCAAAATCGCAATTGTCTTTCCCCCAGGAGCTGCACATGCATCAAGGACAAGATCATCTAATTTTACAGATAAAAAATGTGCAGCTAATTGTGCCGATGCATCTTGAATAGAGACTTCTCCCTCAAAAAAACCAGGTAAAGATTGAACATTGATAGCCTGTTCTAATACGATCGCATTCGGCAACACATGGTGAGGAACCGCCTTAATTTCATTTGATTGTAATTTTAATAAGTAATTTTCTCGGGAGATTTTCTGAATATTTACCCGTAACGTCATAGAGGGATGCGCTAAAAAATATTGAGACATCAAGGATAAATTTACTTTCCCCCACGCTTGAGTAAGTGTTGACACAAGCCAATTCGGCAAACAAAGTTTACCTGCCTCTTTACTCACATTCGGTGCGCCATTCCTTAAAATTCCTCTTAAAACGGCATTCATAAGCCCAGATGCCCAGAGTTTATCCATAGCTTTAATTAATGACACCCAATTATTTACTGCAGCATAATTTGCCGTTTGCATCTCCGTAATTTCAAAGACCGCTAAAATCAATGCTATTTCAACATGCTTTTCTGAAGGTTTGATTGGTTTTTTTAAAAGTTGCGCTAACATCTCTTGTAACGCTTCATACTTCCTCAAAGCACCATAGACAATATATTGTGTTAAACGCTTATCATTTTCTGAAAGAGCGGATAACATTGAAGGAATAAGCTCAGACAATGAACTTCCCTTCTCAACTGCCTCAATAATAGCAATCGCGACATAGCGAGGGTTTGTTAGTAGTTTTTCTTGTTTATTCATCATCTGCATTATTGAAAATGTCCGCCCTTAAAATTATATCCATGAATCAAATCTTCGACTGCCATTGCGCGTTTTCCTGGGAATTGGATCGTTTTCAATCGGAGTAACTTTTGATCCCCTGTAGTAACTAAAAGTTGTTTATCTTTTACGACTAAAGCCCCAGCAGGAAGAGAAACACATTCATCTACAGGCTCAGCATCCCAAATTTTAAGTACAAGTTCATTAAAAAGTGTGTATGTCACAGGCGCTGGATTGAATGCTCTAATTTTCCGATCTATCTCAGAAACAGGGCGACTCCAATCAATTTTAGCCTCTTCCTTTCTAATCTTTTCACCATAAGTCACTCCTGATCCTTCTTGAGG
>CAZBKP010000108.1:0-6580 GCA_964492525.1 uncultured Cardiobacteriales bacterium | reverse complement strand
CAGATGTGATTACAGCGAAAGATAACAGTAGTATGTCGGCGGGATATATGTCTTGGGAGAAAGCTTCTTTCCCTTGGACGCTTAACTATGATGAAATTCAAGTTGTGTTAGAGGGAGAATTACATATTTCTTCTCAGGGAGAAACTGTTGTTGGAAAGCCTGGAGATATTATTTTTGTACCTAAATCCTCCTCAATTGAATTTGGTACACCCACAAAAGTGAAGTTTGTCTATATTGCTTGGCCTGCCAATTGGCAAGAACAGTAATTCGAATGGTCATCTGATAGAGGGTTAACTATGGGGTTATTTGTTACAGAAGATTGGTTAAGAGCAAATTATAGTCTAAGCGATGGAACGGAGATTCATCTTCCTGCGGATTGTCGTTTGACGCCTGCCGCAAGAACATTAATTACAGATCACCACTTGATCGTTAAATATGTAGATGAACAAGGAAGGCTCTTTGTAGAAAATGAGGAGAGTCCGAGTCAAGGGGATCAATTAAATTTAAAGCCTGTTCATGGATTAACAAGTAAAGATACGTATGACCATGCAGGGTGCCAACTCTGTCGACAAGAGGTCAAAAAAAAGCCAGATACGATGACGCACTTAAATGGGCATACACTTGTTTCTAAGGCAGATCCTCGTTTGGGATTTCGTGCAAAGTTAGATAGCACAATCGCAATTGCAGTTTGGCTTCAAGGGGAAGTGTCTAAAGAAGCACAAGGATGGCTATCAGATATTCGCTCTGTGCTGGGTAATATTATGCGTGCAGATGCGGTTGACGAGCCATTATCGTACTTTGAAATAAATGGCCTAAATGAGGAAGCGATACATCTTTTCTCACATAATCCGCTTAAATATTTAGGGCATGATCATATCGTTCCCTCTGCTGATCATGGAAAGAATGCAAGGCTTTTAAATCTATTAAGAACATCAATTAGAGAAACAGAAGTTGTTGCGGCGACCATTTTTATTGATCGTGATTTTGTCGTTAAAAGACCCGATATTATGCAGGGTCTGAATCGCCTTTCGAGCGCGGTGTATGTACTTATGATTCTCTGTTTGAAACTAGAAAGAAATGGTGAGTGGCTTTCAAGGGAATCATTAATTGAGAGATTGGGGAATAAATAATGACAACATTACTAGATAAATTCAAAGAGAATGTAAAACGTTCCCCAGGTTGGGTGGTATTTCCTGATGCCTATGATCCAAGAGCGATTCGAGCGGCATTGAATATTCAGGAGGAGCGATTAGGCTTTCCTTGGTTACTCGGAGAGTGTGACAAAATAGAAGCCATTTGCCAAAAAGAGAAACTCTCTTTTGACTCCCTTAATATTATTAATCCTGAAAAGTCAGAATGGATTGGAGAATTTGCTGAGAGACTTGTCGGGCGTGTAAAAGGTAAAAACGTAAGCGAACTTGAGGAAATGGTCAAAGATCCTTTGTGGTTTGGTGCGTCTATGCTTGCAACACAACGTTGTGATTACTGCATCGCAGGAAATATATCATCGACCTCAGATGTGCTTCGTGCAGGATTGCGCGTTTTAGGGCTAAAGCCCGGTAATAAAACGCTATCTTCAATCATGCTCATGATCTCTCCAGATGGAAAAAATACTTATGCATTTTCGGATTGTGCTGTAATTCCTGAGCCGACTAAAGAGCAGTTGGCAGATATTGCCGTCATCACAGCTGAAAATTATCAAGCGATCACAGAAAATAAAGCACACGTTGCAATGCTCTCTTTTTCTACGAAAGGAAGTGCAAAGCATGATGCCGTCACCAGAGTTCAAGAGGCGACCGCATTGGTAAAAGCACACTCACCCGATTTAGATGTCGATGGTGATTTGCAGTTTGATGCTGCAATTGTTCCATCCGTAGGGAAACAGAAAGCACCTGATAGCAAGGTTGCGGGAAATGCAAATGTTTTAATCTTCCCTTCGTTAGAGGCTGGGAATATTGGTTACAAAATTGCACAGAGATTCGGTGGTTATGAAGCCATTGGTCCTTTAATTCAAGGATTGAATGGTCAGTTTCATGATCTCTCTAGAGGATGCAGTTGGCAAGATATGGTTCAAGTTTTGTTACTGGCTTCTCAAATCGAAAAAGGTAGTAAAAGTTAAGTAGTAAAGGTCGGTGATCGCTATCACCATTGTTCAACGTCCCATATCGGGATTTCAATAAGTAGAGGTATATATGGAAGCATTAGGAATGATTGAAACGAAAGGGCTCGTTGCTTTGATTGAAGCATCTGATGCAATGGTTAAGGCAGCTCGCGTGACATTGGTTGGCTACAAGCAAATCGGTGGCGGACTTGTGACTGCAATGGTTCGTGGTGATGTTGCAGCATGTAAAGCAGCAACAGATGCAGGTGCAGCGGCTGCACAACGTGTAGGTGGAGAAGTAATGGCTGTTCACGTAATCCCACGTCCTCATGGTGATCTAGAAAACTTATTCCCAATCAAAATGTCTAGCGAGCATCAATTAGACTAATTGACTGATTTTTATGATTAAGGTGTTTATAACAATAAATCACCTTAATCATAGATCATAAGGGAAAAGCTTATGAAACTAGGAATTGTAGTCGGGCAAGTCGTGAGTACCATGAAACAGCCTGGCTTTGAACAAGAACGTCTGCTACTTGTAGACGTAATAGATAAAAATGGCTTACCTTCCAATGAGCGTATAGTAGCAACGGATTCTCTTGGTGCAGGGAATGGTGAGTGGGTTTTGTTAACGAGCGGGAGTGCTGCTCGAAAAACAGTAAAAAGTAACAGCCATCATGAAGCTCCTATTGATGCGAGTGTTGTTGGTATTGTTGATGAAGCAGTCGTTGACGGTAAGGTTTTTTACCATAAGTGAGGTAAAACGTGGATATTAATTCAAAAGCAATTGAAGAAGTTGTCAAGGCAGTATTAAGTTCAATGGGGCAGTTGTCTGATAGTGCTTCAAATAATAAGCAATCAGGAACAGTCGCTGCAGGAGTATTTAATGAGCTTGACGATGCTGTATGTGCTGCAAGAAAAGCGGCAAAATGTCTAAAACTTGTCGCGACACGAGATAAAGTCATTGCTGCAATTCGTAAAGCGGCAGAAGTTCATGCCAAAGAGTTGGCAGAACTTGCAGTCAAAGAAACCGGTATGGGCCGAGTAGATGATAAAACTGCTAAGAATATATTACAGGCGAAAAGTACGCCAGGAACGGAATGTTTACGTCCTGAAGTTGTTACAGGAGATAATGGCTTAACACTTATTGAGAATGCGCCATGGGGTGTAATTGCCTCTGTTACGCCTTCAACAAATCCAGCCGCAACTGTGATTAATAATGCCATTAGTATGATTGCCGCAGGAAGTGCAGTTGTATTTGCACCCCATCCCGCAGCGAAACAAGTCTCACAACGCACTATTTCTATATTGAATGAAGCGATTGTCGCTGCAGGTGGGCCTGAAAATTTATTAGTGACCGTTGCAAATCCAAATATTGAAACGGCACAAAGATTATTTAAGTATCCAGGAATTGGGCTTTTAGTCGTTACAGGAGGAGATGCCGTCGTCGAATCTGCTCGTAAGCACACCGATAAGCGATTGATTGCAGCGGGTGCTGGAAATCCACCTGTTGTAGTTGATGAAACGGCTGATATTGAAAATGCAGCTAAATCTATCGTATTTGGTGCATCCTTTGATAACAATATCATCTGTGCGGATGAGAAAGTTTTGATCGTGGTTGATTCTGTTGCAGATAAACTTATTGATGCCATGAAGCGCAATAAAGCTTATTTATTAACGTCCGAGCAAGCGAAACAACTTGAACCTGTTTTATTATCAAAAGTGGATGAAAATGGGCATGGGGTTGTGAGTAGAGATTGGGTTGGGCGTGACGCAACAAAAATTGCAAGCAAAATTGGCGTCAATGTTCCTGCAGATACTCGCTTATTAATCGTAGTGACGGATAAAAAACATCCCTTTGCAGTGACAGAGCTGATGATGCCTGTATTACCGATCATTCGAGTTAAGAATGTCGATGAAGCAGTTGCACTAGCTGTAGAGCTAGAAGGCGGCTGTCATCATACTGCTGCGATGCACTCTACCAATCTTGATAATCTCGACAAAATGGCAAATGCAATGGATACAAGCATTTTTGTTAAAAATGGACCTTGTATTGCAGGATTAGGATTCGGTGGAGAAGGTTGGACTACGATGACGATTACAACTCCAACGGGTGAGGGCGTCACGAATGCAAGAACATTTGTTCGACTCAGACGCTGTGTTGTCGCGGGTAACTTCAGAATTGTGTAACACAGAGTTTTATTAAGCAGTATTGTAAGGGGATGGCATGAAGCTTGATGACGTAAGTCAGATTATCTATAGGGCATTAGATGTGATGAATTCACGAAATGTCCGTAAGTTTAGTGTGCCTCCTCGAACCTATATGGGGCCAGGTTCCCTTTCTTATTGTGGCGAAGCAATGAAAGGGAATGACTTAAAATGCGCTTTTGTTATGGTGGATCGTTTGATCCACAATATGAATATTGTGGATGGACTTTATCGTTCATTAGATGCAGAAGGCATTCAATACGAACTCTTTTTATATGAAGGTGGCGAACCCACCTCTACTGTCGTAGAAAGTGCGGCTGACTCTTTGCTAAAAATCGGTTGTGATAGCGTTGTAGCAATTGGCGGTGGTTCCGTTTTGGATGCGGCAAAAGTAACTGCAATGCTAGCAGTAAACACACAGTTGCCAATCGATGAATTTTTAGCAAATGGATCAAAACTGAATAAGCGTTTACCTTTGATCGCCATTCCGACAACGGCAGGAACAGGGTCAGAGGCAACGGATGTCGCTGTCATTACAAATGTTAAAACGAATATTAAGCAGGTCTTAATTCATGATCAATTAATTCCTGATCTTGCCATTATTGATGCCTGCTTAACACTTGCGATGCCTCCCTATATCACGGCGATCACAGGGTTTGATGCACTCACGCATGCGATTGAAACATACGTTGGGTTAAAATCAACACCGTTGACAAAAGGATTTGCTTATCGTGCGATTTCAATGATTGGAGAAGCGCTTCCTCAAGCCGTTGGGCAAGGTCATAATATTGAAGCAAGAGAATCTCTAATGCTTGCATCTTATATGGCAGGAATGGCGTTTTCAAATGCGGGCTTAGGACTTTCTCATGCAACAGCCCATCAAATTGGTGGGAAGTATCACATTCCCCACGGGCACTGTAACGCCATCATGTTGCCTTCTGTGATGAGGTTTAATACTCTGGTGTGTAAAAAAGAGTATGCAGATATAGGACATGCGCTGACAGGAAAACATATTGAGGCGGATGAAACGATTCTTGCAGTAGAAAAATTAATTGAAGAAATTGGGTTGAGTGAGTTACGAGAAGAGTGGCATCTTGATCCCGATGATATTCCAGAATTATCAGAAGCAGCGATCAAAGATCTCTGTTTGTTAACAAATCCTAGAACTACGACAGTTTCTCAAATTGCACAAGTCTACAAGGATGCATTTTTAAGGTAATCACCTATTTGATAGGAAAGGGCTAATGTATGGGTATTAATGAAGTAATTGTCTGGTTCATGATGATTTTTATGGTGATCGGCGCGTTTGATCGTATTTTGGATCAATTCGGTGGCTCAACCAAAATTTTAGGAAAAGTAGGATTAGAAAAAATCGGTAAAGGCATCGATGGTGCGGGAAAGCAATTTGATGAGGGTTTTTTGGCGATGGGTGCTCTTGGGCTTGCAATGGTGGGAATTACTGCTTTAGCCCCTGTCATCAAAGAAGTATTAGGTCCTGTGATTATCCCGCTTTATGAGAGTGTGGGTGCAAATCCTGCTATGTTTGCAGGCACTATTTTGGCCATCGATATGGGGGGATATCCCATAGCAGGAAGCTTAGCAAATGGAGATGTTGCTGCAGAACTTTACTCAGGTATTATTTTAGCATCAATGATGGGCGCAACGGTTGTATTCTCGATTCCTGTCGCACTTGGGATTATCCGAAAAGAAGATACCCGTTTTATGGCACTTGGGATGCTCGCAGGTATTATTGCTATTCCTGTGGGGTGTTTAGTCGGTGGCGTTGTAGCCATGTATTCTGGGATTGTCGTCAATGGGCAAACAGTCATTTTTACTTTCAGCATGCTCCTTATTAATTTAATTCCCGTCATTATTGTTGCGATTTTGATTATTCTTGGACTTAAATTGATGCCTGAAAAAATGATTTCAGGATTCCAAATTTTTGCAAAAATCTTAGTCGTGATCATTACGATTGGGCTTGCCGCTGCAGTATTTGAGTATTTAACGGGATTTAAAGTCATTCCCGGAATGGATCCAATCTTTAATACAGGTGATGGCGAAATGAGAGCCATAGAAGTCATTGGTTCCATCTCGTGTGTATTGTTAGGTGCTTATCCCATGGTGCTTTTATTAACACGTTGGTTTGACAAAGCATTTATGAAAGTGGGTGGTTTGCTTAAGATGAATGATATGGCGGCAGGCGGAATGATTGCCACATTAGCAAATAATATCCCTATGTTTAGCATGATGAGTAAAATGGATAATCGTGGA
>CAZBKP010000107.1:0-6585 GCA_964492525.1 uncultured Cardiobacteriales bacterium | reverse complement strand
TAAAACAATCTCTGTTGCTTGAGTGAAAAGTGTGGAGACCGATTTTGGAATACAAGTTCCCATAATCAACATAAAGAGAAGTAATACGGCCATCGGTGCAGTCGTTAAAATACCGAGCTCACCTTTTTCAACGCCCTCTGGCGCATCGCCATAACAAACCTTAGCAACCATTCTCACTAATCCACCGAGAACGACCGTCAACACGATGAGAAGGATAATCGTAAACCAAACATATCCTCCTTGGATCGATGCGGTCACAATCATAAATTCACTGATAAACACGTTAAAAGGGGGAATGCCTCCTAACGCCAATGCTCCGCCCGCTAATAATACGGCGGTAAGAGGAGCGGTTTTTAATAACCCTTTCACGGTAAAAATATCGCGTGTTCCATATTTAAGAAGCACATTTCCAGAGCCACAAAAGAGAAGTGCTTTCGCTAAGCTATGGTTAAGCGTGTGAAGAAGCGCTGCAAAAATACCGACAGGTCCGCCAATTCCTAAAGCAATGGCAATCAGCCCCATATTCTCAACACTTGAGTACGCAAGTAATCTTTTCATATCTCTTTGTACAATGATCAAGAATGCGGCCACGATCACAGAAAGGAAACCGAAGATTAACAATAGATTCCTTGGGAATTGATCGCCAATCACCTCAGTAATGATGATGTAGTAACGGATAATGACAAGAAGCGCACAGTTTAAAAGTACTGCAGATAACAGCGCACTTGTCGGGCTTGGCGCTTCACTATGTGCATCAGGTAACCATGCATGCATTGGGAAAAGTCCCATTTTGGTTCCAAATCCAAGAAGAATAAAGATAAATGCAATGTGCATTAATGTGGGATCTAATAACTCAGGATACTTCACAACCTCTGTCCAGAAGACTGCCATGCTTGGATCAGCCATGACATTAGCCGCATTTGCATAAACAAGCACGGTGCCATAAAGCCCGAATGCAACGCCAACGGTACAGATAATGATATATTTCCAAGCTGCCTCTAAAGAGGACTTTTGCCCATAAATTCCGACAAGGAATGTTGAGGTCAAAGTCGTAGCTTCAATCGCTGCCCACATTACAATAAGGTTGTTCGTTGTAATCGCAAGAAGCATCGTGAATAAAAAGAGGTGAAAGAATCCATAATAATGGCATAGTGTCTTTTGAGAGATCTCCCCATCGGCAACTTCGTGATTCATATATCCAACTGAATAGACCCCAGTCACCACTGCAATCACCCCTAGAATCATGATAAAAAGTGCACCTAAAGCATCCACATGAAGCCAAAGCCCATGCGTGAGCATTTCACCATTACTGACTACACGAACCGTAATCAAAAATGCTAAGAGGAGTAGAAGTGAAACCCCTACAATATTGATCCCATTCACAAGCTTTACAATATTGTCGAATTTTGCAATCTCACCAATTTCTTTTGGCTTAAAGCCACAGAGGAAAGCCAATCCACTGAAAACCAATGGCGTCGCTAGCAATAAATATAATAGTAACGTATTCATAATGCTATCCTTTTAACATATTGAGCTTGTCGGCATCCAAAGTCCCAATGACTTTGTAAATCCGTCTTGCAAAGTAAGACATCACAATCACAGCAAAAATTGCATCTGTGGTAATTCCAATTTCTACCAACTCAGGAACACGATACGCAAGGAGTGCGAGCGTAAGATGCGCACCATTCTCCATAATGCAGTAACCGAAGATCTGCTTAATGATATTTCGTTGACTTACGATACATAAAAGACCGATTAAGAAGTGACCTAATGACACCGCTAAAACAGGCTTAAGTTCTTGTATCATTGGAATATTAACGGGTTTAACGACGTAGTAACACGCAAGGACGATAAATGCTGCGATGAAGATCACCGCCCATGTTGGAAGCGAACTCTCTTCGATATTGGCATCTTTCATTTTGCAAAATGCTTTATACATGATGAGTGGAACTAAAATCACTTTCGTGATGATTGCCGTAAATCCCCATGTATAGAGTTCATGGGCTCCAAACTTGATCCCGATTGCAAAGAAGATCATGACTAATATCAGTGCTTGTAGACTTAATACTCCAATGGAAACGGGTATCTTACGCACGATAAGAATGAGTGCTGAGGTTATAATCAGTAGCCCAGCTAAGTTGTTAATAATTAAAGATCCTGTCATGATTATCTCCCTTAATTAAGCCAAAGTGCAGCAATGACACTGGAACACAAGGACATGATGATGAGCACAAGTAAAACGGCTTTCATTGCAACGGGCAATGGTGACGATTGTGCAACTTCTTCAGAAGGTTTACCTGGAACTGTTTTACCGAACCAGTAAAGGAACCATGCAAAGCTTCCGACAGATTCGATAATCACGATGAGAAGCAATACCATGATTAACCAGTGCCCTGAAGAAAGTGCAAAACCTGATGCAAAGATTGGATATTTACTAAAGAATCCATTAAAAGGTGGAACGCCTGTGATTGCAAGTGAAGCTACACAGAATCCCAAACCTAACAGAGGTAATTTTGTAAGAAGCCCTTTTATTTGAGGAAGCATCCGTGTACCGCAGGTATAACTGAGTGCACCTGCGACTAAGAAGAATAAGCTTTTTGCGAAAGCATGGTTGAAGATATAAGCAATACCGCCATCAAAGGCAATCTTTCCGTAAGCCGTTCCTACTCCATAAATTGCGAGCGAAAGTGCAAAGAAGATATAAGAGAGTTGTGTAATGGTTGAATATGCGAGTAAGCGTTTCATATCTTTCTGTGGGAGATACATAATAAAGCCATATACCAATGTAATAACAGACATGATCATTCCTACTTGCCCAACGATGATAGGAATTTCTCCGCCAGATAGAATCGCTCTTGCAAAGACATATACGCCCACTTTAACCATCGATGCTGCATGAAGATACGCACTCACAGGCGTCGGCGCTTCCATCGCATCTGGTAACCACATATGGAGAGGAAGCTGTGCGGACTTACCCCAAGCTGCGAACAATACACCACCAATCACGATAATCTTAGAAGTGGGTGCTAGAGATGCGATTGCAGAGAGTTCGAACGTTCCCGTTTCTGCAAATAGCCAAGCAGCTGCGATATAAAGCCCGAGTGATGCAATATGAGTTACAAGTAGTGCTTTTAATGCAGAATGCTGAGATTTTTTCGTTTGGTAATATCCGATCAATGCCCAAGAACATCCCCCTGTGATTTCGAAAAAAAGGAGTTGCCCTAAAATCGTAGAGGATAATACCAACCCTGCCATTGCACCGATAAAGATCATCAAAAAAGCATAATAGCGAGTCGTTCCTTCATGTGGATGCTCTTTATTCCCTTTGGATAAATAAGCTGTTGAATAAACGCTGATCAAAAATCCTAAAAATACAACTGCAAATCCAATCAAGGTACTGACACGATCAACCACTAAGCCAAAAATGACAGTGTCCCCAAAACTAAAGAGCGTATAAGTTTGATCAACTTTGCCTGAACCTAAGAAACATAATCCTAAAATAAGCATTCCTAGAGATGCTAAACCTGAAACAACCACACTTGAAAGTTTTGCAACCTTATAAGGTGAGCAGGCAATGACAAGAGCACCTATAAACGGAATTAGGATGGTCGCGAGTGCTATACTTTCCATAATATCCTGTTCTCCTTATAAACCAGTTAAGTAAAAAACATAAGCCAACAAGGAGATGCCGAAGCCTGTCCATGTCACCTTATATGAGAGTAAGAATCGTCCACGGCAGAGCGTATTTTCGAAAATACACGCCAAAACATAGACCACAAATAACTTAATTAAAAAGAGCGGAATCGCTATAAAGATATTCGTGAATGCCGTTGGTAAGAAAATTGTAATAAATAAGCTCGCCATTACGATTTGCTTAAGTGCAAGCCCTACTTTTACAAGTGCAAGCCCTGTGCCTGAATACTCAGTCAAAGGTCCTTCTTGAAGTTCTTGCTCAGCTTCTGCGTAGTCAAAAGGAATCTTACCCATTTCAATGAAGAGAGCAAATGCACATGCGATCATCGCTAAAAAAGCAGCGGTTGGTGTTGCCCCACCCCAATGTGTTGCGAATGTTGCACTGATCTCTGTAAGATTCGTCGAACGGGCAATAAATGCAGCAACCATCATCCCTAGAATCATAATAGGCTCAACTAAAATTCCTAGCATCAATTCACGGCTTGCGCCCAATCCTGCAAAAGGGCTTCCTGAATCAATTCCTGATAGAGAGAAGAAGAAGCGGAACAATGCACAGAGATAGATCACTGCAATCATATCGCCAATAATTCCTAAAGGAGAGGCGATTGTGAAAAGTGGCAACATAAAAATCACGGTGAGCATCGACCCTACAAGGACGAATGGAACCACTCTAAACATCATGCCTGAACTATTGGGGGAAACATCCTGACGAGTCAGTAATTTCACGATATCGCGATACTCTTGTAGAACACCTGGCCCACGACGTGATTGCATACGCGCACGAATTTGTCTAGAAATCCCTGTCATTAAAGGCGCTAGTAACAGGATCGCAATCACCTGAAAAAGCCCAAATAATAACCACGGAGAGGAAAACGCTTCAATATGAGAATTCATCATTTTTATTCTCCCTTACACCAAAGATACAGCTAACAGTAACGCAACCAAGGCGACGATAATGTAGATACAGTAGATCCGATAGTCACCCTTCTGAATACATTGCGCTTTACGTCCAATGGCTTGAACACCCTTCACGATGTTGTCGATAATGATCGAATCCCATAAAGGTTCTATCCATTTTGCAAATGCCGTTGTTTTATCAATTGATTTCTCAAAGTACGTCGTAGGACTCAACTTTCTACGAATCGTATAGAGAGGCGCGAACATATAACGTAAAGATTGTGTGAAGTTACCAGCAGTTTGCGCCATCGCTTCTTCGTACTTATAGCCTGTTGCCCAAGGATCTGTATGCGCTACAGAAGGTAAACGTTGCCCTTTCGTATAGTGATAAATAATGAATGGAAGCACGGTTAAGGAGGCGAGTAAGATAAACATCAATGAAGGCGATAACTCTGCAGCGGTGTTTCTCCCACTGACTAACCATGAGTGGTATGACGTTGATACCGCTAGCGCTTCAGGAAGATGAATTAACTGATTTGCAACACTTGTAATCACAGGAACGATCATTGCAGCGCCCACACCAAAGATAAAACACAATCCCCCGAGGACTAACATTGGAACTGTCATTGTGAGAGGTACTTCTTTCGCGTTTTCAGCTTTTTCTGAACGTGCTTTACCACAGAAGCAGATGCCGTAGACTTTCACGAAACACATTGCTGCTAATGCCCCTGTAATCGCAAGCATGACAATTGCCGCAGGTCCTGCTAATTTAAGTGCAAAACTATCTGTTAAGCTCATAGAGAAGAGAGATTGATAGGTATACCACTCACTGACAAACCCATTTAACGGAGGAAGCGCTGAAATCGCCATACAACCGACTAAGAATGCTAAGGCTGTCCATGGCATCACTTTTGCAAGCCCCCCCATTTGTTCCATATCTTTAGTATGTAAACGGTAGATGATTGCGCCTGCGCCTAAGAAGAGTAAGCCTTTAAATACTGCGTGATTAAGTAAATGGTAAAGTGCACCTAAGAATCCTAAAATACTTAGAACAGGAGAACCGATTGATATTCCTACCATTCCGACACCAACACCCATTAAAATAATTCCGATATTTTCAACGGTATGATATGCCAACAATCTTTTAATATCGTGTTCAGCAAGCGCATATAGAACACCAAGAACAGCAGAGATTGCACCAAAGACAAGGACAACAATTCCCCACCACATTTCTGTCGCACCTAAAAGATCAACCCCGACTTTGATAATTCCAAATACCCCTATTTTCACCATTACACCCGACATCATTGCTGAGGCGTGAGAAGGTGCTGCGGGGTGAGCTTTAGGTAGCCAACCATGTAATGGCATCATCCCTGCTTTTGCACCAAATCCAAAGAATGCAAGTAGGAATACGATCGAGCTATACCATGGCGTGAGTGAGAGCGATCTAAAGGATTCAAAATCTAAACTTCCAGACTCTAAATACATTAAGAAGAAAGAGACCATGATTAAAATAGAGCCAGCATGGGCAATCAAGAAGTATAAGAACCCAGCATTTACTGCCTTTTCATCTTGCTCTGAAATCACTAAGAAGTAAGAGAATAAGGACATCAATTCAAAGAATATAATAAAGTAGAATGCATTATCGACAACCATCAACATCACCATAGAGGCGATAAATAGATTCATAAAGAACCCAATAAGATAAGCACCCTTCCCAATGTATTCAGTGACATAAGAGAAAGAGTAAGTTGAAGCTGCAATTGAAAGGATAGAGATCACGGTGACCATAAAGGCAGCAAGCTGATCAATTCTTAATACAAAATTCGCAAAGGGAAATGGACTCCAAATTTCATAGACGATAATTCCGCCCCCAAAAAGGATCGGTAAGACCGCAAGTAAGCTAAAAACTCCTGCAGCAATCCCAAATCCACCGACTACTTTTATCAAAAGTTCTTCATTTTTTGAAAAACATGCGGAGGCAATTCCGCTCCC
>CAZBKP010000106.1:0-6603 GCA_964492525.1 uncultured Cardiobacteriales bacterium | reverse complement strand
TAAATGAACATTATAATCATAATCTACCCACAGAGTCGTTTGTGGAAGAGATCATGTTGTTCTTTCGTAATCAAGGATTCAAATATACCACATCTCCTCCTCTACTTCGTTCAGGTTCGCCGATGGATGAATTTTTATTCTCTTCGAAGCAAGGATTTTGTGAACATTATGCAGGCGCAATGACATATCTTCTCCGTAAAGCGCAAATTCCTGCTCGCGTTGTCATCGGTTATTTGGGCGGTAAAGTAGATAAAGATCAGAATATCATAGATGTGCGCGCAAAAGATGCGCATGCATGGGTAGAATATTGGGTAGAGGGTAAAGGATGGTTAAGAATAGATCCTACTGCAGCTGTTGCACAACCGAGAATTGATCAAGGAATGGATGCTTTTATTGCTATGATTACAGGTGAAGAAAATAATCTATCCGTTGACAATTCTCTATGGGCATCCGCCACAAATTATTTCTCACAATTAAAAGATCGAATTGATTATAGCTGGGCTAAATTTATTCTTGGTTATGAGGGTGATACTCAACAGAGTTTTTTAACAAAACTCTTTAAACTTCCTTATGTTGGTTTATTCACATTAGTTAAATTTGTTATAGGAGTGATCTGTTTCTTTATATTGCTTCAAGTGTTTATTTTTACTAAACCCTGGGAATATTTTTATTTTAATTTATCAAAAAGATATCAAAGAGTTGTTCAATTGGTCGGGCGTAAAACTGGGAAAGCAATTCCACTTTCTATTGCTCCGAAAGAACTCTATTTATCTACCTCGGGAAGCTTACCTATGGAACAGCGCGAACAATTATTAAAATTGGTAGATGCGATTGAAACATCCTTATATTCTAAACAATCACATTCAAAGAATTTATCACATTTATTCAATCAAACAGAAAGAGTACTCAAAAGAAAGAATGCAAAATCATAAATTATTTTCAGAACTATCTATGCGTATTTCTGAGCTTGAGCAAAGAGAAGCCTTTCATGAAATTACAATTGAAACTTTAAATCAATGCATCATTGATCAACAAAAAATGCTTGACCAATTAAAAGCAGAGTTAGGGCAAATAAAAGAAAAGTTAATTTCAGATAAAGAAGAAAGCATCGCACTATTTAATCCAGAGAGTGATCGCCCACCACATTATTAAATATGTCTATTTTTTGAACAATAAGTTTTAGTTTGAGATGTTATGATTCTCGACTTCAATGTATGGGAAATTTGTGAAATTCAAGTGCTGCCCCCGCAACTGTAATTAGGGAGACACATTGCGTTTATACCATTGGTAAGCAATTACTGAGAAGGTGCAATGAGTCGCTGATCTATAAGCCAGGAGACCGATTGAAAAGAACATGCTAGGGAGCGGGGAGGCTTCTTAAAGGCACTCACCTGCTTAGATTTCTCCTTGCGATTTTATATATAAAATTGGAGCGAGAAATGATACGGTACGTTGTAAAAAGCAATGGTGAGCGGGAAGAATTTGAAGCGGATAAGCTTAATAAATGGGCTCAATTTGCCGCACATTATGAAGTTGATTGGAGTGCCATTACGCTCGAAGCATATCGTAAATGCTACGATGGATGTACCACGCTAGAACTCCATAAAGCGATGATTGATGCTTGCGTTGAGCGCGAAGATCACCCTCATCTCAAAATGGCAGGCCGCCTATTAATTGGTTCAATTTATAAAGAAGCCTTTGGAGGATTTCGAAAAATCCCTTCGCTTACGGTCTTTTATCACCATATGATCCAATTGAATCATTGGGAAAAAATGGACTATTCCGATGAAGAGTTAATTGATCTTGACCGTATTATTGATCACAATTTAGATATTAATTACAACTATACGACCTTGCGTCAGATGAAAGATAAGTATCTTATTTCAAATAGAATTACAGGATACTGTTTAGAGTCACCTCAATTTATGTTTATGGGAATGGCAATGCAGAATATGCAGAATCAGCCAAGAGAACGCCGTATGAACGATATTAAAAAACTCTATCGTTATCTCCATGAGCTCAAAATTAATACGCCCACACCGATGCTCATCAATATGCGAACACCTCACAAAGGATACGCATCTTGCTGTGTATATACGACGGCAGATAATATTGATAGCTTAGCAACGGGCGATCATATTGCTTATATGATGACCTGCGCAAGTGCGGGCATTGGCTCGCATCTACTCACACGGAGCAAAGGTGATCCTGTGAAAGATGGGCGTGTTGTTCATCAAGGAAAACTCCCTTATTATCGGATGATTCAAAGTGCCGTACATGCCAATATGCAGTCAAGCCGTGGAGGAAGTGCGACGGTTTATTTCAATGTCCTTGATCCTGAAATTTTTGATCTTTTGGTGCTTAAAAATCCGACAACCATTCAACAAAAACGTATT
This sequence comes from uncultured Cardiobacteriales bacterium, assembly GCA_964492525.1. Lineage (GTDB taxonomy): Bacteria > Pseudomonadota > Gammaproteobacteria > Cardiobacteriales > Wohlfahrtiimonadaceae > Wohlfahrtiimonas. Next base: position 4,207 of record CAZBKP010000106.1, on the reverse strand, counting down.
CGAGATATTGATTATGCGCTTTTATCGAATCGGCTCTTTGTTGAGAAAGTGGCTAAAAATGAAGAGTGGATGCTGATTAGTTTGCATGTTGCGCCTGATTTGTATGATGCCTTTTATGCAAATGATTACGATCTATTCTTAGAGCGCTATCTTTACTATTTTAATAAGCCTTGTAAAAAGCAGATCATAAAAGCCCGAGAACTTGCCGTAAAAGCACTTACGGAATCCGCTGAAACAGGCCGTATTTATATGACGTATATCGATGAGATGAATCGCCATACGCCGTTTAAAGAGACGATTTACTCAAGTAATCTTTGTCTTGAGATCGCATTGCCGACAAAACCCTTTAAAAATATCCAAGACCTGTATTCAAGTGAGCCTGAAGGCGAAATTGGGTTATGTAGCCTCTCCTCTTTAGTCGTAGGCAGAATCGCAGAAGAAGAGTATGAAGAAGTTGCTTACTACACTGCATTGATGATTGATAATGTCATTGAGCTTATGGATTACCCTTTCCCCTCATTAGAAGCAACTGCTAAAGCGCGCCGTAGTATCGGTGTTGGAATCACAAATCTTGCGCATGAAATGGCAAAAAAACGCTTAAGTTACGCATCCCGTGAAGGTAAAAACTATATCCACCAAATCGCAGAACGGCACAGCTATTGGCTGCATAAAGCGAGCCTTAAACTTGCAAAAGAAAAAGGGAATGCATCTTGGATTCACAAGACGAAATATCCTGATGGCTGGTTGCCAATAGATACTTATTGCAAGGCTGTCGATGAGATCCATAGTCAATCGCTTGTATTTGATTGGGAAGCGCTCCGTAAAGAGATTATCGAACAGGGGGGAATTCGTCATAGTGTGTTAGAAGCGATGATGCCTGTAGAGTCCTCAAGCCAGCTGACAAATACAACGAATGGTGTTTATCCTATTCGTAGCCTTAAAGTGATGAAGACCTCAAGCAATAACAAAAATTTACTACTTGCTCCTGATTTAGATGAGCTTGGCAATTATTATGATCTTGCTTGGACAATGGACTCAAAAGACTTGATCGAAATGTATGCCATTATCCAAAAATTCACAGGACAAGCAATTTCAGCGGATCTCTATCTGAATTTAACGGAAGAACAAAATATTTCCACCAGCAAACTTCTCAAAGACTTCATTTATATGATGAAACTTGGCTGTAAAACACGTTATTACCTCAATAGTGCATCGGGTATCCTTCACGACGCCTTTATCGATACGATCGAAGATAAAGGGTGTGCGGGTGGTGCATGTACATTATAGGAGCTATACAATGAATTCGCATAAAACACCCTCTATTTTTAATCAACACAACAGCGCATGGGAAACAGGACGATATCCGCTTGTTTTAGGAGAGCCACTTGCACTTTATGATAGCGTTAATGTGCCATATCCAAAGTTATTTGATCTCTATAAACTTCAAAAATCAATGGATTGGACAGAAGATGAGGTAAATCTTGAGCAATCTCGAATGGATCTGATTAATTGCTCAAAAAATAACTATGACATTATGGTCAAAACCTTAGCGTTCCAATGGGAACTTGACTCTGTTGCATCTCGTGCAATTGCCCCATTATTTGCCCCATTTATTACAAATAGTGAATTATGGGTGATGCTATCGAAGCAATCCGAAGTGGAAAACCTCCATGCACTCACCTATTCAGAGATTATTCGCCAATGTATCTCTGATCCTCAAGAAGTTTTTAAAGAAGTGATGAAAAATGAAGAAGTCATTCATCGCTCCTTGGCAGTGGTTGCCGCATTTGATGAATTAAATGAATTCGGTGCACGTTTTAAACTTGGGCTCGCTGATAAAAATGATCTCAAATTAAAGCAAGTCATTTTAAAGGCATTTATTGCGCTCTATTGTTTGGAAAAAATAGAATTTATGAGCTCTTTTGCGTGTACATTTGCCCTTGCTGAACAAAATATTTTTCAAGGCATTGCAAAGCTTGTCCAAAAAATTGCGCAAGATGAACAGGTTCACGTCATGATGGATGAAGCGATTGTAGAGATTTTACTGCAAGATCCTATGTGGATAGAAGTATTTGAAACGATTCGTGATGATATCGCAACGATTATCAATGAAGTGATTCAACAAGAGTTCTCATGGAACCAATATCTATTTAGTGAAAATCGATCTATTGTTGGATTAAATGAAACCCTTTTAAATGAATGGGTGCTTTATAATTCACAAGATCTTTACCGATTCTTAGGCATTGATAATCCCCATCCAGTCATTAAAAATAAACCACTGGTGTGGATGGATAATTGGCTTGATCTCAATAAAACCCAAAATGCGAATCAAGAGTCAGACAATACCAACTATAGACTTAATAGTGTGTTAGATGACTCAGGTGATGAGATATTTGAGGTATAGTTAATATAGTAGAGTAGAAAAGGGCTCAAAACAGAGCCCTTTAAGATTTAATCATAACTAGTTATGATTAAATGAAGTTGCATCTGATTTATCGAGTGGTTTTGCAACAGGATATTTTTCAAAATACTCTAAGCAACGTTTCATATCTTCAATTAATAGGTATGCCAAGTCCATACTTACACCATGACGAACAAGAATCCTTTGAACAACTAAGTCTTCTCTATTCGCAGGCATAGAGTATGCAGGAACTTGCCAGCCTCTATTACGTAATCTATCTGAAAAGTCATAGAGCGTAAAATTATGCGCCATATTTTCTTTCAATTTCCAACTAAGAGCAGGGATTCCTTTTTTAGGGTCTCCATCAAAAATAATCTCAAAAGGTCCTAATTCTCCAATACTTTTAGCGAGATATTGCGCTGTAGCATAGCAAGCGGAATGAATTTTAGTATAGCCTTCATACCCTAATCTGACTAAATTGTAGTATTGAGCCACAATTTGTCCACCTGGGCGAGAAAAGTTCAATGCAAACGTTTCCATATTGCCCCCAAGGTAATTTACATTAAATATTAACTCTTCAGGTAAGTCGGATGATTCTCTCCAAACAACCCAGCCCACACCTAGAGGTGATAAACCAAATTTATGTCCTGAAGCATTAATTGATTTGACTCTTGGTAATCTAAAATCCCATTCAATTTCTGGTGCGCAAAATGGCGCAAGGAATGCACCGCTAGCACCATCGACATGGATAGGGATATCAAGACCTGTTTTCTCTTGTAATTTATCTAATGCCTCACTAATCTGCTTGACAGGCTCATAATCACACGTAAATGTCACACCAAATGTTGGAACAACGCCGATTGTATTTTCATCCACATATTTTAGAACTTCATCCGCTGTAAGTGTGAGTCGATTTCCCTCCATTGGAACTCTTCTGAGTTCAACATCAAAATAACGCGTGAATTTTTCCCAACAAACCTGAACAGATCCTACTACTAAATTAGGCTTATCTGTCGATTTTCCTTGTGCTTCTCTTTTTTTTCTCCATCTCCATTTTAAAGCTAGTCCACCGAGCATTGCTGCTTCTGAAGATCCAGTGGTAGAACACCCTCTAGTGCTTTTAGCATCAGGAGAATGCCATAGATCAGCAAGCATATGAACACAACGATTCTCAATTTCAGCAGTCTGTGGATATTCATCCTTATCAATCATGTTTTTATTAATGCTTTCCATCATTAATATACGAATTTCAGGATCTTCCCACGTTTGGCAAAAAGTCGCTAAATTTTGTCTCGCATTTCCATCAAGCATGAGTTCATCATGAACCGCTTGGAAAGCAAATTTAGGTTCACTTTGTCCTTTCGGGATTTTATATTTTGGCAAGGCGTTACTGAGTTCAAAAGAGCCATAAACATCGTCTTTTGATCCCAATTGGGTACTATTTTTTACATTGGATGACATGATTTTTTCCTCATGATAAGAGTACAGTATGTTCCCTTCGCATTTTATTGAAAATAATCGCTAATAATTTTTATTAGCATATGATTATTAATATAAGATGCTAATTAATTCTGTTCTCTTTTTTGTGAATAATCAATATTTGTTTGAGTAAAAATACAATAATTTACATTTCAATAGTATAGTCAATAAAAATTAAAAGTTAGGCGGTGTAATCTGTTTGGATTAGAATTAAGAATAGCTATTCAAACCATTTTTTTATTAAAAATTTCACTTAAAAAACAAAATGAGTTTAAACTATTGAGCTATTAGGTATTGTATTAACAACATGTAGAAAATGGGATGAAC
>CAZBKP010000105.1:0-6744 GCA_964492525.1 uncultured Cardiobacteriales bacterium | reverse complement strand
CTAAGAATTAATTTTTGCACTTCAAAAGGAAGACATTTTAGTCTTCCTTTTTTTTAACGCGTAAAGAGGTTTTAACTTATGTCACAATGGACCCCTAATAGTTGGAGAAAACTTAAGGCAGCACAGAGCCCTAATTATCCTGATCTTGATAAACTCGCTGAAATTGAAGCACAGCTTCATGCTGCCCCTCCCTTGGTCTTTGCAGGGGAAGCGCGCAATTTGAAAAAAGCACTCGCTGAGGCTGCCTATGGTAGAGCCTTCTTACTTCAAGGGGGCGACTGTGCAGAGAGCTTCTCTGAGTTTAATGCGACCAATATTCGCGATAGTTTTCGTGTATTGTTGCAAATGGCTGCTGTTTTAACATTTGCAGCAAGTAGTCCTGTGATAAAAATTGGACGAATCGCAGGACAATTTGCAAAACCTCGCTCAGAAGATTTAGAAACGATTAATGGGATTACCCTACCTAGTTACCGAGGGGATATTGTCAATGGTATTGAGTTTACGAAAGAAGCACGAACCCCTGATCCAGAGAGATTATGGAAAGCCTATGGTCAAGCCGGATTAACACTCAACTTGTTACGTGCCTTTGCAACAGGCGGATATGCAGATATTCATCGTGTTCAACGCTGGACCATGAATTTCCTCAATAACTCTCCTCAAGCAGAGCGTTATTTAGATTTAGCCAACCGAATTCAAGACGCGCTTAATTTTATGACAGCTTGCGGAATTAATGCAGATTCAAGCCCTTCTCTTAAGGAAGTTGAATTTTATACCTCGCATGAAATGTTATTACTGGGATATGAAGAAGCCCTTACTCGAATCGACTCGACAACAGATGACTGGTACGATACTTCTGCCCATTTCATTTGGATTGGTGAGCGCACTCGCCAACTTGATGGTGCACACGTTGAATTTGCTAAAGGGATCGCCAATCCAATTGGCGTAAAAGTGAGCGATAAGATGACCGATGATGAACTCATTCGACTTATCGATGCACTCAACCCTAATAATGAAGCAGGTCGATTAACGCTCATTACTCGAATGGGTGCAAATAAACTAGGTGAACACCTACCAAGACTTCTTCGTAAAGTTAAGCAAGAGGGACGAAATGTCGTTTGGATTTGTGACCCAATGCATGGCAACACGATCAAAACGGATAATGGCTTTAAAACGCGTCCGTTTGACTCTATCCTCGCAGAAGTCACTGCATTCTTTGATTCACATAATGCAGAAGGCACGTTTGCTGGTGGTGTGCATTTTGAGATGACAGGAAAAGATGTTACAGAGTGTACTGGAGGTGGGCAGAATATCACCAATGCAGATCTCTCAAGCCGATACCACACTCACTGCGATCCTCGTTTGAATGCAGCACAGAGCCTTGAGCTTGCATTCTTAACAGCAGAAAAATTAAACGAGCATAAACGCATTATCGGGACTGATAAGAAATCATCCTAGAGAAAGATTACCTTTTAGCTAGAACATGGTAAAATATCTGACCATGTTCAATGCTAGGAGAGTCTATTTTGGATCCTAACTACTTAGAGTTTGAAGCGCCAATTCTGGAGCTTGATACCAAGATCAACGAATTAGAAAACTTTGCACAAGATGCAAATATTGATGTATCAGATCAACTAAATGAGCTGATTAAACGAAAAGAAAATGAAATTAATTCTATTTTCTCAAAGTTAAAGCCTTCACAAATTTCACAAATTGCGCGACATCCTATGCGCCCCTATACGCTCGACTATATTGAACACTTAGCTGATGATTTCCAAGAGTTTCATGGTGATCGAGCATATGCGGATGATCAAGCGATTATCGGTGGACTTGCTCGCATTGATGGGCGCACCGTAATGATCATTGGACACCAAAAAGGCCGTGATACCAAAGAAAAAATACGCCGTAACTTTGGAATGCCAAGACCCGAAGGCTATCGGAAAGCCCTTCGTTTAATGAAGCTTGCAGAACGTTTCAATGTTCCTATTATCACATTTGTTGATACACCAGGGGCTTATCCTGGAATTGGGGCGGAAGAAAGAGGTCAAAGTGAAGCAATTGCTCGTAACCTCTTAGAAATGAGTAAACTCAAAGTCCCTACCATCTGTACTATCGTCGGTGAAGGTGGTTCAGGCGGAGCACTTGCGATTGCCGTAGGGGATAAAGTAATGATGCTTCAATATTCAACGTACTCTGTTATTTCACCCGAAGGATGTGCTTCTATCCTATGGAAAAGTGCAGAAAAAGCAACTGAAGCAGCTGATGCAATGGGAATTACAGCTGATCGCCTACATCAACTAGGGTTAATTGATTGCATAATCCCAGAACCTCATGGTGGCGCTCACCGAGAATACAAAGCTATGGCTGATGCACTCAAAGCACAAATCGTTGCTTACCTTGATGAGCTTGAATCTTTAAGTGTTTCAGAGAGACTTGCTAAACGCTATGATAAAATCATGAAGTTTGGAAAATTTAAAGAGTAACTCATTAAGAGACCGTTACGATGAATGATTTTTCGTCTGTTCTTTCGCGATTAGAGTCTTTGTTGGATCGTATTGAACCTATGATCCCTTCTATTCCCAAAACTGTGGACTTTAAAAGCTCTTCTGCATTTCGTTGGATAAAACCTAAGCAACATTTCAAAGGGTATCTACAGGCTATTTCTAATCCTGCATCCCTTAGTTTTGACACACTCTTAGGAATAGATGACAAGATAATTGTGCTTAAAAATAATACACAACAATTTATCTCAGGATATCCTGCAAATAATGTTTTGCTTACTGGTTCACGGGGCACAGGAAAATCATCTTTAATTAAGGCAACGTTATCAGAGTTCAAAGATCAAGGTTTAAAAATGATTGAAATAGATCGGGATGATCTTAACGATCTCTCTGAACTTTTAATCATCCTACAAAATGAGCCTTATTACTTTATCATTTACTGTGATGATCTCTCATTTGAATCGAGTGATGTCTCTTATAAATCCCTAAAAGCACTTTTAGATGGATCATTGATGGAACCCCCAAAAAATATTTTATTTTATGCTACCTCTAATCGTCGCCATCTTATCCCTGAATATATGTCAGAAAATCAATCAACAACTATGGGTAAAAATGGAGAGATTCATCCCAATGAAGCAATTGAGGAAAAAATCTCCCTTTCAGAGCGATTTGGACTTTGGCTTACTTTTTACGCTTATAGTCAGGAAGAGTACCTAAATATTGTGCAACATTGGATCACAATTTTCGAACCATCAATTAAATTTGATCAAAAGATTACATTTGATGCCCTTCAATATGCACTTTTAAGAGGCTCAAGAAGTGGTCGAGTTGCCCAACAATTTGCTCGCCAATTTGTTGGAGAGCACCATTTAAAGAATACTTTGACTCAGTCATAATAGGAAATTACTATGTCAACAGCTATGTCTAAAGAGATTCGTGAAATTTCAGAAGTCATTATTAAGCAAGGAGAATCAAATGCACCTTTGCTTATCCGTTTTGCTGAATTTCTAAAAAAAGAAAGCATCAGTAATATTGTTCTTTTGGGAAGAGGTAGCTCAAGGAATGCTTGTGTTTATGCTAAATTTCTTATTGAAAGCGCACTTAATATCCCTGTTTCAATCGCCTCTCCTTCTATTGCTTCCATCTACGACAGAGTTCTTAATTATCAAAACACCCTACTATTCGTTTGTTCTCAAACAGGTGAGAGTTCAGATCAAGTAAAGTTTATCGAAAATGCAAAAAAAGGAGGCGCACGCATTATTGGTTTGATCAATAATGAGTCTTCATCGTTAGCTAAACAGTGTGATTTTCTTTTCTCTTTAAAAGCAGGAAATGAGAAAAACACAGCTACAAAATCTTATATTGCAATGCTTTATGCATTTGCTTCCCTTTATGCGATGTTTTGTGGACGCAATGATCTTGCAGATGAGCTGTATCACCTCCCTGATGTCATTGATCAGGTTGTCAATACAAAATGGGATGCTTTTACTGAAACGATGGTGCAATCCCCCAACTTATTCACACTTGGTAGAAGTTTTAACTTAAGTACTGCTCGAGAAATTTCTCTCAAGTGCAATGAGGTTTGTCAAATCTTTTCAAAAGCCTATACCTCTCCTGAATTCTTTCATGGTCCTGTGGCGCTCATTCAGCAAAATATTCCTATTCTCCATTTTTTATTAAATGATGAGAGCTATAAATCTTCACTAGAAACTTATCAGCAACTCATCGACTTAGGTGCCAATGTATTTACTGTAGATTGCAAAGCAATTAATGAAAAAACACTTGTTTTACCCAAGACATCCCCTATTATCGAGCCGATTATCCAATCTGTTGCGTTATTTAATGTCATTGAAAATTTATCCGTGATGAAAGGATTAAACCCAGATAATCCCCCACCCTTAAGTGACTTAACAAAAATGATATAATTTATGCGTAGTTATGCCATCGAAGCACCACTCATCTATGATGGAAAAATAACTCATCATAACTCAACGTTAATTGTTCAAGATGGCATTATCAAAAGTATTGAACCTACGATAACTCCGAATAATGATAATTATCATATTTTTTCCTATGATGATGGAATTATTGTTCCTGGATTTATCGACCTTCAGGCTAATGGAGGAGGTGGTTTACTTTTCAATAACTCCCCTACGGTTGAAGGTCTAAAAAACATACTCAGCGCGCATAAGAAACTAGGCACACATGCACTTCTTCCAACGTTAATAACGACAGATGATATAACTTTGCTTCAAGCAATTGATGCCGTTAAAAGAGGTATTGATCAAGAGATTGAAGGACTGCTTGGAATTCATCTTGAAGGCCCGATGATCAATGAGGAAAAACGGGGGATACATGCCAGTGGATTTATACATATTCTAGACCGGACCATCCTCAATAAAATTTATCATGATTCATTAGGAAAAATACTCATTACGCTTGCCCCAGAAACTGTTCCTACCTCACTTATTTCTGAACTGTCAGATGCTGGTGTTACTATATTTGCAGGGCATACAGCCGCTTCTCCTGATCAACTCTATCGTGCATTTGAAGCAGGACTTTCAGGCTTTACCCATCTTTATAATGCAATGCCACCCATGACTTCAAGATCACCGTCAGTAGTCGGCACAGCACTTACACACTCTTCAAGTTGGTGTTCTATTATTAATGATGGCATTCACGTTCATCCCTCTATGGTTAAAATTGCAATACAATGTAAAACGCCTCAAAAAACAATTTTAGTTACAGATTCAATGGCAACACTTGGAAGCGATCTTTCATCATTTGAATATAATGGACAAACTATTTCATTAGATACAAATTCCTCACAATTACTCAATCATGAAGGAAAACTTGCAGGCGCTTACTTGAATCTTTTCACAGCTGTAAAAAATACTATCGCTCTTGGTTACAGTTTTGAAGAAGCAATTAATATGGTCACAATTAATCCTGCACGTGCTTTGAAAATAGAAAATCAGTTTGGCCATTTACAAATAGGTGCAAAAGCGTATATTAATCATATATCTCAAAACGCTATTTCTTCTATCACTTTCTTTTAGATATTTCATTATGAGTGGGTTAATTTTTATTTTTATATGTCTTACAACAGGCAAACTTCTATCTCGCTATCATGATCCTATAGCGATAATTCGAGTACTCAATCTTGTGCTCATTCGAATTGCATTACCCGCAGTCATTATTGATAAAATCCATTCTGTACATTTTTCCTCAGATGCAATACTTCCTATTCTTACCCCTTGGATTTTATTTATCTTTATTGCAGGAATTGTTTATCTCTTCAAATTTTGGTTTAAATTTTCATCTGTAACCACAGGCTGTTTAATCTTGCTCTGTGGAACGAGTAATACATCTTTCGTTGGGATTCCATTAGTGAATGCTTGGGTCGGTAGCACAGGAATAGAAACCGCCGTTATTATTGACCAATCCAACCTTGTTCTACTTTTTACAGTTGGAATTATTTTAGCCAATTTCTATTCTGGAAAAGAGGTTAATTTCAAGAAAATTGGACTAGGACTTATTACCTATCCGCCAATTATTGCATTAATTATTGCTGTTCTTTCCCGTCCCTTTCCTTTTTATGAATTTATACAATATACGCTTTCAACCTTTGGAGAATTATTAACACCTTTGGCAATGCTATCGATTGGCTGTAGTCTTCGTCTTCCTAAAGAAAGAGGGTTGATAAAGTTGATCTCATTAGGACTGGTGATAAAACTCATTCTTGCCCCTACTGTGATTGCTATATTTATTTATTTAATATTTTCAGGAAGTTCACAAACCGCAATCAGTGTGTCTCTAATGCAAGCTGGAATGGCACCTATGGTAATTGCAGTAATGATTGCATCGGACAAAAATCTTAATCCTGAACTTGCAAGTTATTTAACAGGATTCGGTATTCCGATGTCATTTATCACCGTTGCAGCGTGGTACTACATTTCATTACTGCTTTAAAGAATCTAGATTGTTTCGATAGATATTTTGAACATCTTTTCTTAAAAATAGTAGCAAGCAAAGTGCAGGTAGAAATAAAAAGGCTGTGACAATGAAGAAATTTGCCCAGCCAAGCCCTGTTGCCATAAAGCCAGAAGTTGCCCCTAACGCTCTTAATCCTAAAGCAGCAAAACTACTCAAGAGTGCATATTGTGTTGCAGAATATTGCTTATTACATAGCAGGCTTAAATACGTTACAAATACCGCACTCGCAAATCCGCCTACAAAATTCTCA